>CABUUE010000215.1 GCA_902494685.1 uncultured Collinsella sp. | reverse complement strand
GGCCTTCTCTTCGGCATCTTTCTAAAAAACGGAACAACGTTGCTCGCCTTTGGCAATAGCGTTTTTGGGGAGGATATTGGTTTCTGCTGGAATGTAATCGATCCTTCTGCACCCGATGAGTCCCTTGTGCGCAGTGCTTTTGCCGGCACGTCTCTGTTCGTTCCGCTCATCGTTTGCCTGGCGATTTTACAGGAGCGCGGCTATGAAGAGGGACACCGAATTTCTTCAGCAAGAGGTCTTACCCGCTTTAATGGGGTCCTAGCACATGTGCTTTCGTCTGCTTTAATAATTGGCGCAGCATATAGTGCGCTTTGCCTTCTTCTTTTTGCAATAGCGATAACACGTGGAGGGCAAAACTATGCGCATAGCATGCTGGCTGCATTTTTGCCCGCAATGATAATCAACGCCGTATTGGTGATATCGGTTGCGTTGGAGACGGTAACCATCTATCGGATTACAAGCAGCGCTGTATTTAGCGGGGCTGTGATAATAATCGGATTTGTCATGAGCTTGACGCTCTACGGAACTTACCTTCAGGCGCCCATACCGTCCTTGCGATGGATTTTCCTTCTTCCGGGGCCGTATCTTGGAGTCGGAAGTGCTCTTGGGTATAGCGATATGGGGCAGCTGACGCTTCTGGGATATGGCGTGGCAGCCAGCTGTCTATCGGTATTAATTTACGCTCTCGTGAGCTTTCGCGCTGGGGGTGTGTTCAATGGCTCGTCAGATTAAAAGACTTCTCCAGTCAGAATGGAAGCATGCGAGCAAATGGGCGTACGCCTTAATCCTGGTAATTTATGCGTGCATGGTGGTATTGCAGCTTAATTCTTTCCCGATGTGGTTCTGTAGCCTCCGTGAGAACAGTTTCTTGGGCTTTTTCCCAGACCCGACGCTTCGGTTATCTGCAGAGGATGTCCTTCTATTTGGTAATGCAGGGGTTTTTCGCGGTCTGCTTTTCAACGTAGCCCCGTTGGCTCATGCATTGTTCTTTCCGTTCATCGCGGCTTGCATTGTGCCGCGCTTTGTCAGTTCGGGCTTTATTGAGGAACCGTGGGGGTTGTCGGAGGCTCGGGGAGGGAAGCGTGTGTGCGCTATCGTTGCTCGAGTGGTGCTGTCTTCTTTTGCCCTTTTGGACGCGTTTATCCTGTCGAGTGTCGTTTTGTACTGTCTTAACTGCGTAATCGTTCTGGATGCTCAGCAGTATTTCAACCTGCATGTATTTTGCTATCGACTTGTTCTTGCTGCCGCTGCCTGCCTTGCATACGTGGTCTCTTGCGTGATCGCTGTTTCCTATTTTGGGTCCGGCTTCGGTCCGATTGGCATGCTGTTGCTTGTCAACGTTGTAGCGATCTACATACAGATCGGGACCAATTCCATGCTTCCGCTTCCAGCCTCGATGCTCATGTGGATTTGTGGCGTGACCCCGTTGGGGAATAGTCAATGCATTTCGATTCTAATTGACTGCCTAATAAACGTAGCAAGCGTTTTTGCCATTTGCTTTACCGTCGACCGATTGCGGTCGAGATTTCTTTGATTGCTTGTGAGGGATAATCATACCGAGCATACCAAATGCAGGGGGGCGGGCACCGTGGCTGGTGTCTGCCCCCCCCTGGCATAGGAGGCTTTAACCTGAGTGGTTCGCGAGCTAGCGTGCCTGCTTAACTTTGGCCGCTGCCTCGACAAACGACTTCCACAGGTTAAAGTCGGTCTCGAGCGTCTTCCACGTGTACTCAGGGTGCCATTGCACGCCTAGACAGAATGGCTGGCCTTCGACCTCGATGCACTCGGGAACGCCGTCGGTTGCCTTGGCGACCAAGCGCGTGCTTTTACCCAGGCGATCGACGCAGCAGTGGTGTGCCGAGTTGGTCTGGATCAGCCTGTGCCCGCCAACCGCGCGCTCCAGCAGCGAGCCCGGCATGACCTCCACAGGGTGCACGGGGTCGTTGAGCACGTGGGTGTGGCGCCACTGCGTACGGCCCTCGCGCGCGCCCAGGCTCGGCACGTCCATGCATAGGGTGCCGCCGGTGGCGACGTTGAGCAGCTGCGTGCCACGGCAGGTGGTAAAGAGCGGCTTTTTGGCGCGGAGCACCTCGTCGACCAGCTTGAACTCAAAGCTATCGCGGATCTCACAGCAGAGGGTGGGGTCGTAGGGTCGATCGTCGCCCCAGCGCTTGGGGTTGACATCCGGGCCGCCGGGAATGGCGATGCCGTCGGCGATATCAACGTAATGACGGATGACCTCAATGTCCTCGGTGATGGACATCTGCAGCGGCAGGCCGCCAGCGGCAAGGATGGCATCGACAAAGACACTTGCGATTTCCTCGTTGGGGGAGAGCATCTCGGTTAAAAACGGCTCTGCCTCTTCCCAGCGCGGCGCGACGAGGATGAGCGGACGGTCGGCGGGGGCGACGTCGACATGCGGGGTGTAGAACGATGAAGTGCGAGTTCCGATCATAGGTGTAACTTTCGAGTTTGGATGGTCATGGCGAGCGAACATGGCAATTGGGTTAGTGGCCCTTGATGGAGTTGAGGAAGTCCTGGGCGCGCTTGGTCTGGGGGTGGTCGAAGAACTCGTCGGGCGTGCCGGTTTCCACGATCTGGCCGTCGGCCATAAACACGACGCGGTCGGCTACGCGGCGGGCAAAGTTCATCTCATGCGTAATGACGATCATCGTCATGCCCTGCTGGGCCAGGCGAACCATGACCTCGAGCACCTCGTTGATCATTTCGGGATCGAGGGCGCTTGTGGGCTCGTCAAAAAGCATGGCCTTGGGCTGCATGGCGAGCGAACGGGCGATGGCCACGCGCTGCTGCTGGCCGCCCGAAAGCTGTGCGGGCACCTTGTCGGCCTGCTCGGCCACGCCCACGCGGCCCAGCAGGTCCATGGCGCGCTCACGGGCCTCCTCCTTGGACACGCCCAGCACGTCGACCGGCCCCAGCATGACGTTCTGCAGCACCGTCATATGTGCAAACAGGTTGAACTGTTGGAACACCATGCCCAACTCGGCACGCATGCGGGCAAGGTCCTTGCCTTCCTGCGGCAGGGGCTCGCCCTCGATGAGGATCTCGCCCG
>CABUUE010000214.1 GCA_902494685.1 uncultured Collinsella sp. | reverse complement strand
GTCCTGCTCATCGAGCGCGCGCAGCTCGCCCATGGTGAGCGACGAGATCGTCGACTGGGCGATGTCCCACGTGGCACTCTTCTCCCAAACGTTGAGCCATTCCTCAACGCCAATCGTCTTAATGTCCATGGCCAAGCTCCTTACAAAAGCAGTCATCCAACCGTATTGACGTTCCTCATACAAGATTGGGGCGGTGCGAAAACCCGCACCGCCCCAATGGAAGACATCTAATGGCAGCTAGATGTATGTATTATGACCTGTACGGGTCCTTGAAGACCTTAGAGGTCCTCGCGCCAGAAGGGCATGCTCATGCAGCGCGGGCCGCCGCGGCCGCGGGAGAGCTCGGCGGAGGGCACGACGAGAAGGTCCAGGCCCTCCTTGTACAGCACGTCGTTGGTGACGGTGTTGCGGGCGTAGACGCAGATCTTGCCGGGCTCGACGCACAGGGTGTTGGAGCCGTCGTTCCACTGCTCGCGGGAGGCCGCGATCGGGTCGCCGCCGCCGCAGGGGATCAGCTTGACCTGGTCGACGCCGGTGGCGTCCTCCAGGACGTGCTCGAGGGTGTCCTCGATCAGGCGGATGTTCACGTCGCCCGGGTTCTTGCCGGCGGTCAGCTCGTAGACGCGCAGGGTGCCCATGATGGCGGGGTGGATCGTGAACTTATCGACGTCGATCTGGGTGAAGACCGTGTCGAGGTGCATGAAGGCGCGCGAGACCGGGATGTCGAAGGCCAGGATGCGCTCGACCTTGGAGTCGGAGTTCCAGAAGATGTTCTGGGCCATGACGTCGATCGCGGCGGCCTGGGTGCGCTGGGAGATGCCGACGGCGAGGGTCTTCTCGTTGATGTTCAGCACGTCGCCGCCCTCGGTGTGGAACTGGCAGTCGCGGCGGAAGTACAGCGAGACGTCCTTGTAGTCGGGGTGGTACTTGAAGATGTACTTGCCGTACAGGGTCTCGCGGTTGCGGGTGACCGAGTACATGCGGTTGAGGTTGACGCCCTCGCCGACGACCGCGAACGGGTCGCGGGTGAAGTAGAGGTTGGGCATCGGGTCGATGATCAGGTCGGACTCGGACTCGGAGTTGACCAGGGAGTCGAGGGTCGTGGAGGCCGTGAGGGGCATCTCGATCTCGGACTTGGTCATGCCGGCCATGGTCTTCTTGACGAACTCGAGGTTGTCCTCGATGGAGTCCAGCTTCTCGCGGACGATCTGCGGCATGTGCTGGCCGCGGATGCCGGCCTCGGCGATGTACTGGTCGGTGAACTCGGCGCGGGCGCCGGGGACCTGGTCGAACACCTCCGCGACGAGGTTCTCGAGATAGAGGACCTCCACGCCCTGGTCCCTCAGGATCTGGGCGAAGGTGTCGTGCTCCTGCTGCGCGACCTCCAGGAACGGGACGTCGTCGAACAGGAGTCGCTCGAGCTCGTCGGGCGGCAGGTTGAGGAGCTCGTCGCCGGGACGGTGCAGGCAGACCTTCCTGAGCTTGCCGATCTCGGAAGGCACGTGCAGACCTTTCGTCATGGCCTCCTACCTTTCTTTCGGGCCCCTGTCAGGGCCGATTCGTTAGCGCCCCTCCGTGTGAGGCGTTATTGCTGACGACATATTTATATCCAAAATCAGTCCATACTTCCACCTCGCCCCCGAACGGTTTTATATGAGGGGTGAACGGCATACACATATACTTCACGCATGGCACACTTTGATTTAATAAAGTGTATTTACGTGCTTAAACGCGTTTTTAACCGCAAGATCAATTGAAACTAATCTTTGTTAAACCACCCTCAAATTGCATATTTCCAGTAAAGCTATGAATAGAATTGGCGATTCGTACCGCGTCTCAACCATTTTCATTTTTATTCAGAAAAAAGTTTGTCCTATTCATTTCTGGTAAACAAATTACCGTTTACCAGACGCTTGATACCGTTCACCGGAAGCTCAGTATAAGGCCCAGCGGATACCGACTCGCTTTACGGCCCCATTTGTAACAACTTGACTTCTCGGTATGGAAAAACGGACCCGCTTCCCCTAGGAAAACGGATCCGTTTTCGATTATCTTCGGCCAATTTGGATAAGGCCCTCGAAGATCATCGGAATCCTAGCGATCGAACTCGGTCAGTGCCTCGCCCAAAAGCCTCAGACCCTCGCGCAGAACGTCCTCGCTCGCGCAGTAGCCCAGGCGTGCGCCGCAGGGAAGCTCAAAACGGCTACCGGGGACCAGCAGCACTCCCCTCTCGGACAGCAGGCGCCTGCAGAACTCCTCGTCATCCTCGGGAATATCCAGCTGGATAAACGAGGTGGACACGCCCTGCGGGGCCGTCCAGGAAACGCGATGCTGCGTATCGATCCAAGCCTGCGCGATATCGCGGTTGCCAAACACGATCTTGCGATTGCGCTCGAGAATCTTATCCTTGTGCTCAAGCACATAGGTCGCCAGGTCATCGTTGAACACTCCGCCGCAGATCATGGTGTAATCGCGATAGGTACGGATGCGGTTGGACACCTCTTCGTCGGCCACGACCCAGCCCACGCGGGCCGCAGGCGTCGAATAGGTCTTCGACAACGAGTTGGTGACAATGGCCCTCTCGTACACGTCTGCCATCGACATAAAGGACTCGGTGTTCTCGAGCGGCAGATACACCTCGTCACACAGCACGTAGGCGCCCACCGAACGGGCGATCTCGGCAATCTGGCCGAGCATATCGGCATCGAGCACCGTACCGATGGGGTTCGATGCGTTGTTGATGCAGATGAGCTTGGTGTTGGGGCGCACCAAGCGCTTGAGTTCCTCGATATCGGGCTTCCAGCCGAGTTCCTCGCGAAGCTCCCAATACTCGACCTCGGCGCCCAGCGTGCGCGGAATCTCGTAGAGCGGCGCGTAGGTGGGCCACTCGGCGATAACGTGGTCACCGGGCTCGACCACAGCCATGATGGCGTTGAGGTTAGCGCCCGTGCAGCCATTAGTCTGCAGAATGTGATCGGGATTGACCTCGCGACGATACAGCTTGGCAACCTCAGCCTTAAACTCCGGCGAGCCCTCGACCCAGCCGTAGCTCATCTTCTCGCGGTCCAGGCGCTCG
>CABUUE010000213.1 GCA_902494685.1 uncultured Collinsella sp. | reverse complement strand
CCCTTGCGCGGCCTGTTTTGCCGCGCGCTTTTATTTCGTGGCTTTAAGATACGGCTTTGGCATTGCATTGCCGTCCAAGGCTCGACCGAAGGCAGAACTGCAAAACGAGCGGCGCCGTTTTTGGGACGAACGGCGAGAGACGTCATTCGTCTTGGACGCTTTCATCTTGTCTGCTTTTGAATACCTGTTGCCGTGACGCTTGGCGCGCGGCGCGGCAACGTTCATACCATTTGTCAGGCTTTTGGCGCACATACCCATGTGTCGTGCATCTTTTTATGTAGGATAGACAAGTTACACATGAGGCGAGGTGATTCGAATGGCATACGGATACAATGACGGCGACCAACGGCCACAAAGCGTGCGCCTTGCCGGCCGCACCACGCCAACGCCCAGAAGCACCTCCGACAACGACAACCCACAGCGCCCCCAAGAGCAACTCGGGGCTTCTTCGCGGCAACAAAGCCGTACCGTGCAGCAGTCAGACCGCGTGAGCACGAGCGCACGCCAACGCCAGACCGACACATCGCAGCCACGCCGCTACGATCGCCGTACGACCGACTACTACGTTAAGCGCTCCTTTTCGCGACCTCAACGCGATCGCGGCAATTCCGCCCCTCACCCCGCGTCGCACACCACAAGCCACGCGCTTCCGGCCCGCCGCCTACGCCTTACGCTTTGCTCCATCGCCGCCTGCCTCGTCTTTGTGTTTTTGGGATCCTGTATCTCCCACGGATCAGCCGGTCTTGAGCCCACTGCCGAGGACAGGCTGCTTAAAGCTCCCGTCGCGCCCGGTTACTCCTTTGCGTTCTCGACCCCACGCTCGCAATGGCAGGCCGGCACCATGCCCCACATCTACCAAATTGACCCCGCATGGTCGGAGCTGCCCTATGCCGGTGGCACTATTCGCGAAAACGCTTGCGGTCCTACCTGCCTCACCATGGTCTATATCTTTAAGACCGGCCACACCGATAAGACGCCGGTCGATATATGCGCACTGGCCGAAGCCGGCAACTACGCCCCCACTGGTGCCACCGAGTGGTCGTTTATGACAGGCGGTGCGTGGCAGCTGGGGCTCAACGGAACACAGCTCTATAACGATCGCGAATCTATTACCCAAGCACTTCGCTCGGGTACGCCCGTCATCGCCGCAGTGCGCCCCGGTACGTTTACCAACGTAGGCCACTACATCGTGCTCTACGGCATCGACGATGCCAACCAGATTGGCGTCTACGACCCCAACTCGGCCAGCCGCAGCGCCCGCCGCTGGGGCGTCGTAGAGGTCCTCAACGAAGTCGAAGCCATGTGGGCCTACTACTAGTCATTTAAGAACGTCCCCAATGACTAGGTGAATAGCAAAAGCCCCGCAGTCGGAGCGGACTGCGGGGCTCATGAAGAGAGGCTAGTTTGTGGGCGCTTTGCCCGGCGCCCACGAGAGAGGCAACAGAGTAGAGACTACTCGTGGATGCGGGTACCGGAGAGGCCGGCCATGGTCTCGGCGGCCTTGTCCAGAGCGCCGATGATGCAGGTGCGGCCCTTGCGGGAACGCGCGAACTTGATGGCAGCGCGAACCTTGGGCTCCATGGAACCCTTGCCGAACTGGCCCTCGTCGGCCAGGCGCTCGGCCTCGTCGGCGGTGAGGTCCTCGAGCTCCTCCTGGTTGGGCTTGCCAAAGTTGATGGCGACATGCTCAACGGCGGTCAGCAGGAACAGAACGTCGGCGTCGCAGTCCTCGGCCAGCAGCTCGCCGCCCAGGTCCTTGTCGATGACGGCGGGAACGCCCTTGTAGCAGCCCTTGTTCTCATAGTCGCGGACAACGGGGATGCCGCCGCCACCGCAGGCGATGACGATGAACTCGTTGTCGAGCAGGTTGAGGATGGAGTCAGCCTCGACGATCTTCTTGGGATCGGGAGAAGCGACGACGCGACGCCAGCCGCGGCCGGAATCCTCGACGAAGACCTTGGAGGGATCCTCGGCCATGAACTCCTTGGCCTGCTCCTCGGTGTAGAAGGGGCCGATCGGCTTGGTCGGGTTCTTGAACGCGGGATCATCCGGGTCGCACTCGATCTGGGTGACGACGGTGGCGGCGTGCCAACGCTTATAGCGCTTGTGCATCTCGCGGCCGATGCCCTGCTGCAGGTGATAACCAATGTAGCCCTGGGACATGGCGCCGCACTCGGGCAGCGGCATCTCGGGGGTACCGATGGCATCGTGGGCAGCGGCGAAGGCGTTCTGGATCATGCCGACCTGCGGGCCGTTACCGTGGGTGATGATGATCTCGTTGCCCTGCTCGATGAGGCCGAGGAGGGCATGGGCGGTGTTGCTCACGGCCTCGATCTGCTCGACGGGGTTGTTGCCGAGGGCGTTGCCGCCAAGGGCGACGACAATACGATCGGGCTTGCCAAGAGGCTTAGACATTGCTGGAATCCTTTCTGTAAAAGGCCTACAACCCATTAATAACCCGCGTCCGTGCGATACGCGAGTTTATTAAGGTTTATATTCTCTTTATCGCTCATTTTATTCATTTTGAAAATAGCGGAACGGTGAACGGTCGTTTTTATCCGCTCAGCGTACAGAACCCCAGCTCAAGCATATCTACGCCATTTACGTGCAACTTTATTTTAATAGAGCAGGGATTAGACCAGATTATGCAAACTATATCTTTGCTAAACACAAAACAGGCAGCGCAATATCTTACTCGCACTATACGAGATTCTATGCACTTATAAGTCGAGTATGCACCCCTGCAAAAACAAGGGGCTTTTCATCCAGCAAAAGGAATAAAGAAAAGCTCCGAAAAGACGGCAGCAACCCCGTCCTCCCCCGCGTCCCAAAGTGGCGCGAGGTTTCGCGGCAAAGCCGCGAAACAGCGAAGGGAACGGAATACCCGACCAACCACGTCCTTCATCCGCCCACACAATCCAAGGACGTAGTCGTAGCGGAATCTGAGAGCTGACCTTCGCGGACATTCCGCACTGATATTTTCTGTATTGAAGACGTCGATGATGTACCCGTATACCATTGACGTCGACACCATCAGATGCGGACCGCGCGGTGACCCCACATTCCGCTGGCGCCCATGGG
>CABUUE010000212.1 GCA_902494685.1 uncultured Collinsella sp. | reverse complement strand
GACCGTGAGCGCGAGGCGCTACGCCGTCTGGTGTCGCTCTCCAATCCGGACTGGGACGTGTTATTCGATATCTTCCACCGCCGTCGCGTGCATCCGCTCTCGTTTTTGCAGAGCCGCACGTTTATGGATATCTTTCGCGACGTGTGCCTGGCCGAGTATCCCTATACGCCCTTTGCCGATGCATTCCACACCATGCGCTCCATGTTGCTGCCCGTGCTCTACCTGTTGGGCAGCGAGGTGCCGGTGGCCGATGTGTACCATGCCATCTCGACCGGCTACGGTGGCCTCCTCGCCTGCCTGGGCTCAAGCGTTCACCATGCGCCGGTGCTGCTGACCGAGCATGGCATCTATACCCGCGAGCGCGAGGAAGAGATCATTCGCGCCGATTGGGTGGTGCCGTCGTTTAAGGACCGCTGGATTCGCTTTTTCTACCTGCTTTCGGAGGAGATCTACCGCCGCGCCTTCCGCGTGACGAGTTTGTTCCATAATGCCCGCAAGACGCAGATTGATATGGGCTGCGATGCGGACAAATGCCTGGTCATCCCCAACGGCATCCAGTTCGATCGCTTTAAGGATATTCCCTTAAAGACCGATGACGGCTGGGTGGACATTGGCGCGGTGGTGCGCCTGGCGCCCATCAAGGATGTCAAGACCATGATTTATGCCTTCTTTGAGCTGCACGAGCGCCTGCCCAAGGTGCGCCTGCACATCATGGGCGGCGTGGACGACGAGGAGTACGGCGCCGAGTGCCACGCGCTGGTCGAAACCCTGGGCGTGCGCGACCTGATCTTTACCGGCCGCGTCAACGTGGTCGAGTACATGGAAAAGCTCGACTTTACCATTTTGACGAGCATCTCCGAAGGTCAGCCGCTCAGCGTGCTGGAGTCGCTTGCCGCGCGTCGTCCCTGCGTGACGACCGAGGTGGGCTGCTGCCGTGAGCTGCTCGAAGGCGCCCCTGGCGACGACTTTGGCGTGGCGGGTTTTGTGACGCCGCCCATGTATCGCAAGGGCTTGGCCGATGCCATGGAACGCATGTGCACAAGCCGCGCTCGTCGCATTGAGATGGGGGAGCGCGGGCAGCGTCGCGTTGCCACGTACTTCTTGCACGAGCAGATGCTCGCCAACTATCGCGCGCTGTATGACGAGACGGCGCAAGCGTTTAACCTGCCCAGAGAGGGGGAGTAGCCGGTGGCCGGAATCGGTTTTGAGCTCAAGCGCCTGTTTAGGCGCAAGGGTCTGTTTGCCACGATGCGCGCCTATGGCTACGCTGGCATTGTGTGTACGGGCCCCATGCTGCTGGGCGTGCTGCTCCAGGTGGGTATCTTGGTGCTGTGCGGTCTGTGGAGTGTGGGCCGTGCCAACCAAGATCTGCTGGTGTGCATGGTGACCTATACACTGCTGGCGTCGCTCACGCTCACGAGTTTTTTCTCTATGCCGGTCACGCGCTTTTTGGCCGATATGCTCTTTGCCGAGCGCGAGGATGAGATCCTGCCTTCGTTTTGGGGCTCCAACGCCATCATGCTCGTTGCGGGTACGGTGCTATACGGCGTTTTTTTGCTGTTCTCGGGCGCCACGCTGCTGCAGGGGCTGCTGTGCCTGTGGCTGTTCAACATTATGATCGTCAACTGGAACGGCATGAGTTACCTCACGGCCATCAAGGATTACCGCGGTATCTTGTGCAGCTTTGCGGCTGCCATTGGCGTGGCGTGCCTGTGCGCCCTGGCCGCGCTGGCGCTGGGACTGCCGCCGGTCGAGGGCCTGTTGGCATCAATTGCTCTGGGCTACGGCGTCATGCTCGCTTGGGACGTGGTGCTGCTGTACCGGTATTTTCCGCAGAGCGACCGCAGCCCCTGGCTCTTTTTACGGTGGCTTGATCAGTTTATGCCGCTGGCGCTCACGGGCTTGTTTACCAACCTGGGCCTCTTTGCGCACTTGGCGATAATATGGGCCGGTCCCATTGGCGTGCAGGTCAGGGGCTTGTTTTATGGTGCGCCCTACCACGATGTGCCGGCGCTCATCGCGTTTTTGACGATCCTGGTCACGTCCGTCAACTTTGTGGTCTCGGTCGAGGTCAACTTTTATCCGCGCTACCGCGACTACTACAGCCTGTTCAACGACGGTGGCGTTGTGGGCGACATTGTGGTGGCCGAGGAAAACATGCTTGCCACGCTCAACCGAGAACTGCGCTTTTGTGCGCTCAAGCAACTGTTTGTGACGGCGGCGGTCATCTCGCTCGAGACCACGGTGCTGTCGGCCCTACCGTTGGGCTTTAACAACCTGATGCACGGGTATTTCCGCACGTTGTGCGTGGGCTACGGCCTGTATGCCGTGGGCAATACGGTGTTGCTCATCTTGCTGTACTTTACCGACTACAAGGGGGCCGTGCTGGCCTCGGGGCTGTTTGCCGGTGTGGCCGGGCTGGCGACTGCCGTTTCTCTGCTCTTGCCGCAGCAGTTTTACGGCTTTGGCTTTTTGTTGGGTGCAGCGGTGTTTTTTATCGTGGCGCTGCTGCGGCTCGATACCTATACCGCCAACTTGCCGTATCGTATCCTGAGCCAGCAGCCCATTGTGGCTACTGACAAGACGGGCTGGTTTACCGAACTTGGACGGGTGCTCGACCGTGTTGAGCAACGCTACGAGGACAAGCACGTGGGCGGTGAGCCGCGCAGTGCGTTTGAACGTATGGTGGTTCGCCTGTACCAAAAACATTGGGGAGGTTCTGATGATCGATAAGTTGATGTCTCGCCGCTGCCTGATCGAGGCGGCTGCCGGCGCGCTGTTGCTTTCGGGCTGCTCGTCTCAGGACGAATCCTCGACTAAAAAGGTCAAAAAGCAGGGCAAGATTAAAAAGGCCGAGGCCTCCGACCAGTCCAAGCACCTGCGCGATAAGGATGAGCTGTACGAGGTCTACGACGACTCGGGCATTGTGACCATGTACCTGACGGTCTCGCGCGGTAACAGCTCCGAGAACACCGATCATAGCTGGGCCGAGATCAATACGTACTCGGTGTATGACTACGCCGACATGGGCGTGACGCGCTATCAGGTAATGGGGCTTTTGCAGGCGGGCGACGAAGACGGCCCGG
>CABUUE010000211.1 GCA_902494685.1 uncultured Collinsella sp. | reverse complement strand
GCGACTTGGCAAACCCCACGGCATGCTCGGCGCGGAAGGTGTCGTCGGCAGTCGCCACCAGTGGAAACCCGCGATCCAGGCGCACCACGGCGCCAAGTTGCATCTGCTCGGACTCCTCTGCCTGGACACAAAAATCATCGAAGGCAGCCCGCTGGGCATCGTCGACCGGCAGGTCGCCGAACGCCGGAACATCCCGCAGCGCATCGAGCCCCGGCACGCTTGCCAGCAGCTCCTCGGCAGATGCGGGGGCTTCGGTCGCAAGCTTCCGACGACGATCGCGCTTAGCCCGCGCCCCCGTCGTCTTTTTCTTCGCCTTAGCCTTAGCCTTGCCCACAAGCGCCTCCCAGCACCATAAATCACAACTGAGCAGGTATTTTAAATCAAATAGAGCTGGCCGGGCAAAGCCCGACCAGCTCACAAACTTTCCCTCAGCCCTTTATCATCCGCGCGGGAGAAAAGCCAGCAAGGATACCGCAGGGCCCGCCCGCCGGGAGGGGTTTCCTAAGGGCACATCCTTTATTCAAAACGAGCGGCCGAGCAATTGCCCGGCCGCTCACCTTCTTTCCCTCAGCCCTTTTTCATCCGCGCGGGAGTAAAGCCAGCAAGGATACCGTAGGGCCCACCCCGAGAGTGTTTTCTTCTGAGCGATCCCGCAGCGCGAAGCGCGAGGACCAGCGAAGAAGAAAACACGCAGGGGCGGACCCGGACAGGTACGTTACTCTTTCTCCACCGCGCGCATGATCGCCTTGTAGATCTCCATCAGCGGGATGATCAGGAAGGCCAGGCCCAGCGCGGCAAGAACGCCCTTGAGCTCAAGCGTCACGGGGCCAAAGAACATCTCGGCAAGCGTCGGCTGCACGGTCACGATCACCGTCAGCACCAGTGCCAGCGCGGCAGAAGCCCACAGCCACTTGTTCTGCTTCTTCATGGTGAACAGCGACGCACGACGGCTGCGCATATTGAAGCAGTGGAAGATCTCGACCATGTTGAGCGTGATGAACGCCATCATCACGCCTTCCTCGTCGGCATTGCCGGCGATCATATCGGCGATGTGGATGTAGCCCATGTCAAAGTACACGCCCACAAAGAAGCTCGCCAGCACCAGCACGGTGATGATCAGACCCTGGACCACGCAGTCCAGGCCCATGTGACCGGCAAAGACACCGTCCTTGGCGTTGCGCGGCTTGCGCTTCATGATGTCGCCCTCGGCGTCCTCCATGCCCAGCGCGAGCGCGGGGAAGCAGTCGGTGACCAGGTTCACCCACAGCAGCTGCACCGGCTGGAAGATGGTAAAGCCGATGAGCGTGGCGATAAACACCGAGAAGACCTCGGCAAGGTTGGCCGAAAGCAGGAACTGGATAACCTTGCGGATGTTGTCGTAGATGCGACGGCCCTCTTCGCAGGCACCGATGATGGTGGCGAAGTTGTCGTCGGCAAGCACCATGTCGGCAACGTTCTTGGTGACGTCGGTACCGGTGATGCCCATGCCAACGCCGATGTCGGCGCGCTTGATGGACGGGGCGTCGTTGACGCCGTCGCCGGTCATGGCGACGATCTGGTCGCGCGACTTCCAG
This sequence comes from uncultured Collinsella sp., assembly GCA_902494685.1. GTDB lineage: Bacteria > Actinomycetota > Coriobacteriia > Coriobacteriales > Coriobacteriaceae > Collinsella. The sequence goes on along the minus strand of CABUUE010000211.1, from coordinate 1,515 downwards.
GCCTCGACGATGCGCGTCTTGTGCTCGGGCTGGACGCGGGCGTACACGCCGTAGTCCTCGATGTGCGCGTCGAGCTCCTCGTCGCTCATGCGGTCGAGGTCGGCACCGGTAATGGCATGGCTGCGATCGGTGACGATTCCCAGCTGCTTGGCAATGGCGACGGCGGTGTCGATATGGTCGCCCGTGATCATGACGGTGCGAATACCGGCGTCGTGGGCCTCGCGGATGGCGTCGGAGACCTCGGGGCGGACAGGGTCAATCATGCCGGACAGGCCGCAGAAGACCAGGTCGTGCTCGAGCGCAGCGGGGCTGCAGTCGCTCGGGACCTCGGTGTAGGTGCGGCTTGCCAGCGCCAGCACGCGCAGGGCCTCGTCGGCCATGGCCTTGTTGGCGGCCACGAGCTCGGCGCGACGCTCCTCGGTCAGCGGAACGACCCTGTCGCCGTCGTAGATATGGGTGCACAGGCCGATCACCACGTCGGGCGCGCCCTTGGTGTACTGCTCATACTCGCCGTCCAGGGTCTCGACGACCACGGACATCATCTTGCGGCCCGAGTCGAACGGGGCCTCGCCCACGCGCGGGTGCTCGGCAGTCAGGCCAGTGAGGCCCGCCTTGCCGGCGTCGTTGACGAGCGCGCACTCAGTCGGCTCACCAACGGCCTCGCCCAGGTCCTCGTCCCACTGGGCATCGGAGCACAGCGCCATACCGGCCAGGAACTTCTCCTTAGGCGCAGCGAGCTCGTGCTTGACGACGGTCATCTTGTTTTGGGTAAGGGTACCGGTCTTGTCGGAGCAGATGGTCTGCGTGCAGCCAAGGGTTTCGACGGCAGAGAGCTTGCGGATAATCGCCTGGCGCTTGGCCATTTTGGTCACGCCGAGCGAAAGCACGATAGTCACGACGGCAACCAGACCCTCAGGGATGGCGGCGACGGCAAGCGAGACAGCGACCATAAAGGTATCGAGCAGCGCGGTCGGGTCGGTGAGAACGTTGCCCACGCCGTGGCGGATGATGTCGACGCCAAAGATAACGACGCAGATGACGATAACCATGATAGTGAGGATGCGGCTGAGCTCGGCAAGCTTCACCTGCAGCGGCGTGAGCTCTTCCTTGGCCTCGGCCAGGGCGCCGGCGATCTTACCCATCTCGGTGTTCATGCCGGTACCGACTACGACGGCGCGGCCACGGCCGTACACCACGGTGGAGCCCATGTAGCACATGTTCTTGCGGTCGCCGAGCGGCACGTCATCGGTGCCCGCGGCAAGCTCGATCACGTTGGCGTGCTTCTCTACGGGCACGGACTCGCCGGTGAGTGCAGCCTCTTCGATCTTCATCGTGGCACTCTCGAGCACGCGGCAGTCGGCCGGAACGGAGTCGCCCGCCTCGAGCATGATCACGTCACCGGGCACGAGCTCGGCGCTCGGCAGGTGCACGAGCTTGCCGTCGCGCAGTACCTTGGACTGCGCCGCGCTCATCTCCTGCAGGGCCTCGAGGGCTTCTTCGCTCTTGGCTTCCTGG
>CABUUE010000210.1 GCA_902494685.1 uncultured Collinsella sp. | reverse complement strand
GACAACGCGTTTCCAACCACAGTCGGGCGGAATGAGCATAAGCGAAATAGCTTCATCGAGTTGTTGTTGCGTTCGCTCGCAGGGCTTAAACACTGCAAAGGAGCCGCACATCTCGTAGCAAGCCATGAGTAACTGGTTGCGTGAGACCTGCGTGGCAAGGCTGAGCAGCGTAAACTCCGGTGACGTGACATCAAACCCATGTTCAGTCTGCCTAAACGACCCCGGAGGTGGTTCTTGGGTCAGGAGGTGCGATTTAAACAGGCTTCGCGACCCGGATTGTGCCCGAGTGAATACAAGCCTGTGAAGTGGTGCGTGAAACAGGTCTTTTACAACTGCGTGACTTCCGAGGCCACAACATCTGCGATCCATATTGCCAAGGCTAATGGTGGGGTAAAGGCCTAATACCTGCGGCGGGATGCGGTAGTAGTTAAAGGCGGATTGCCCACAAAGCGTCAGGTCCATAATGCCCTCCTGGCCGAAATCATCTCTTTGAAGCGAGTGATGCCAGCGTCAATCCGGAAGTATGCGGCAAAATCTGAACCCTATGAGCAGACCTGGCTTTTGAGGCTAGTTTATCAGGCATTTTGTTGCGAAAAAACAGGGTGTGCTCGGAGGTTCCAGAATTTGCCGCATACTTCCGAAAACCAGGTCGATTTGGTTCTTGCTAAAACGATTTATCAGCCCTGCGTGAGGTGTGGTCTTGCCACCGGGTGAACACTTCTAGCGCCTGAGCTATATTTTTTGGGCCTTGAAGGGCGGATTTCGCGCTTTTGGTAAAGAAATGGGTGCGTGTCATGCCGTGCGGTAGGCATCGGCGCACAGAAAAAGGGCCCGGAAGGCTTTGCCTTACGGGCCCTTTGCAATGCAAATCTGCTTGCAAGTGCGATTTAGCGCACCTGAGCGACGTAAGCGACGTTGGTCGAGGAGACCTTGTCCTCGAGCTGGACGCTCATACGGGGATCGCCGGCGGTAGCGACGGTCAAATCGCCAGTCTTGACGTAGCCGAGCTCCTTAGCGGTCTCGATCGCCTTGACGATCGTGCCGTTGACGGTGCCCTGGGTAATCTCGGCCTGGTGCGGGATAACGCCCCAGTACATGATCATCTGCTGGACGGCCCACTCGTGGCGGGAGAACGCGCAGATCGGCATGTTGGGACGGAAGTGCGAGATCAGGCGAGCGGTACGACCGGTGGTCGTCGGCACGGTGATGCACTTGGCGCCAACGGTGGTGGCCATGTTCACAGCGGACATACCCACAACGTTGTTGACAACGCGGGTGCCGTGAGCATCGGCCGGAACCTCGAGCGGAGCGTGAGCCGGGAGGTACTTCTCGGTCTCGAGAGCAATGCTGGCCTGCATCTTGACGGCCTCGACCGGGTACTTACCGGCAGCGGACTCGCCGGAAAGCATAACGGCGTCGGTGCCGTCGTAGATGGCGTTAGCGACGTCGGCAACCTCGGCGCGCGTCGGGCGCGGGTTCTGCTGCATGGAGTCGAGCATCTGCGTAGCGGTGATAACGGGCTTGTAGGCCGCGTTGCACTTGGCGATGATCTCCTTCTGGATGTGCGGAACGAGCTCGGGCTTGATCTCGATGCCCAGGTCGCCACGGGCGACCATGATGCCATCGGAAGCCTCGAGGATCTCGTCGAAGTTCTCGACGCCCAGGGCGCACTCGATCTTCGGGAAGATCGTCACGTGCTCGCCACCGTTCTCGCGGCAAAGCTTGCGGATGCCGCGGATGGACTCACCGTCACGGATGAAGGAAGCGGCGATGTAGTCGATGTTCTCGGTCAGGCCAAAGAGGATGTCCTGACGATCGCGCTCGGTGATAGCGGGCAGCGAGATGTTGACGTTGGGCATGTTGACGCCCTTGCGCTCGCCGATCAGGCCGTCGTTCTTAACGACGCAGGTCATGTCCTGGCCGTCGACGGACTCGACCTCGAGGGCAACCAGGCCGTCATCGATCAGGATGAGGGAGCCCTTCTCGACCTCGGAGGGCAGAGCCAGGTAGTCGAGGGAGATGTGCTCAGCGGTGCCGTGGAAATCCTCGGACGTGGGCTGAGCGGTGACGACGATCTTGTCGCCAGTCTTGACGGCAACCTTCTTGCCATCGACCAAAAGGCCGGTGCGGACCTCGGGGCCCTTGGTGTCGAGCAGGATGCCGACGGGCATGCCGAGCTCCTTGGAAATACGACGGACGCGCTCGATGCGACCGTGGTGCTCGTCGTAGGAGCCGTGCGAGAAGTTAAAACGGGCGACGTTCATGCCCGCCTTGATCATCTCGCGGATGGTCTCGTCGCTATCGCAGGCGGGACCCATGGTGCATACAATCTTGGTGCGCTTGTACATTCAGACCTCCATCTGACATCGTCTTGCGCTGATAGATAAACCATAAGAAATAAAACTGACATGATTATAACGAAATGCCGACCGAATACCCCAAAAAATCGACCGTATGCCGAATTAGAAGTTCATTTTTTGCGAATAAACGGTATATGCAAAAACTTTACCAACCGTTCTAACCGCTGCTATCTGGGCGATATTTCAGTTTGATGATGCACCGAAGAAAAAACGTTTTATCAATGTCGAACATCATACGGTCTGCATCGTTGCACTCGAGCCGTGTTTCCAATTGGAATGTTTTGGCTAGACGCGTCGCTTTGGGGTACCATAGCTCCACTATCAACTGCCGCTCAGCACGGCAGCCTTGATGAGCCCTTGCCCTTCTCCTGGGAATTATGATCGGGCATCAATCTGCTGAGTGGCCCGAATCCCAGGAGGGGACTCTATATGCAAAAGGAATACCTGTCCGCCGCGGCGGAGGTACTCAGCGACCAAGGTGTCGATGAGAGCCTCGGCCTGAGCAACGACGAGGCGTCGTCGCGCCTCGCCAAGACAGGCCCTAACAAGCTCGAGGAAGCCGAGAAGACGCCGTTGTGGAAGCGCTTCTTTGAGCAGATGGCCGACCCCATGGTCATCATGCTGATCGTTGCCGCCGTCATCAGTGCACTCACGGGCATGGTCAAGGGTGAGGCGGACTTTGCCGACGTCGCCATCATCATGTTCGTCGTTATCGTCAACTCGGTGCTGGGCGTGGTCCAGGAGGCTAAAAGCG
>CABUUE010000209.1 GCA_902494685.1 uncultured Collinsella sp. | reverse complement strand
TGTGAGCGGTGATGAGCGTCAGGGCGCCGGGAACCTCGTAGCACTCGCGGCTCTTAAGGCCCACCAGGCGATCCTCGACCAGATCGAGACGGCCAAAGCCATTGTCGCCGGAGATCTTGTTGAGGGCGATAACGATCTCGGAGAGCTTCATCTTCTTGCCGTCGACGGCGACGGGCTTGCCGGCCTCAAACTCAATCTCGGTGTAGGTCGGGGTGTCCGGCGTGTCCTCGGGGTTCTTGGTCATAACCCAAGCGTCGTCGAGCGGCTCGTTCCAGGGATCCTCCAGGTGACCGCACTCAATGGCACGACCCCACAGGTTGTCGTCGATGGAGTAGGGGTTGTCGTTGGCACCCTCGGGAACCGGCACGTTGTGGGCGTGGGCATAGGCGACCTCGTCGGGACGGCACTTCAGGTCCCACTCGCGAACCGGGGCGATAACCTTGAGCTCGGGGTCGAGGGCCTTGACGGCGGCCTCAAAACGGACCTGGTCGTTACCTTTGCCAGTGCAGCCGTGGGCGACGTAGGTCGCGCCAAACTCGTGGGCGACCTCAACAAGCTTCTTGGCAAGCAGCGGGCGAGACAGGGCGGAGAGCAGCGGATACTTATTCTCGTACATGGAGTTTGCGGCGATGGCTTTGGTCAGGAACTCATCGGAGAACTCGTCGCGCAGGTCGAGCACCTGGCAATCGAGAACGCCCAGGTCGAGCGCCTTCTGCTTCTTGGCATCCAGTCCGGTCTCTTCCTGGCCCACGTTGCCGCAGACGCAAACGACATCGAGATTCTTCTCGTCCTGGAGCCACTTGACACATACGGATGTATCAAGACCACCGGAATATGCGAGAACGACTTTTTCCTTGCTCATGGCTGTTTCCTTTCGCCCTTGGTAGCTAGTTAGAACATCGGTCAGTTGCAAGTCATTTCAAGGTCATATACCGTGCAATATCAGGTTAAATAGCAAAAATCAGCACATACATGCCCTAGAAACATGCAGCAATGTCGTGCTAAAACCCAACGACCTCAAAATGACTCTGTTGAGGCAATTCGCCCCATGCGGACAGAGACGATTGTTATCGTCGTCGGGAAATTGCGCGCTGGCGTCGGATGGCATTGTCTGCAGTGGTGATGATCTTTACGAACTGCATCTGCCTCTCCTTTCACGTATCGCCGGGCGCAATTCAAATATCGTAAACGGTACCTTTTACTCGGTAAGCGGTTGTTTTTCCGTCTCCGTTTTCGATGGTCGCTATATTACGCTAAAGTGCCCGCAGCACAAGCGACAAATTCAAATTTCTGAAAAGTTTTTTCATTACTTTGTGAAGCGTGGTGCAAATACGCACCATTCCTGCGAAAATACGCTCGACTACTAGTTGATGGTTATAACGTCTGAAACAATCTCGAAACGAAAGGCGCATTTTTATGCAAACTTACGAATCGGACGCCAACATCGGCAACATTAAGATTCTCGCCGTCGATATGGACAAGACGCTGCTGACCGACGAGCGTGTGCTGCCCCAGGGTCTTGATGAGCGCCTGGACAAGCTCGCCGACGCCGGCATCGTATTCTGCCCCGCCAGCGGACGTCCCGCCCCCAAGCTCGAGGAGATGTTCGAGGGCATCAAAAACCGCCTTGCTTTTTGTCCCGACAACGGAGCGTGCGTGATCTATCGCGGCAGCTATATCTATAAGAGCAATATTGACGTGGAGCTGTATCAGCAGGTCTTGAGCCGTGCCTCGGAGGATCCTCGCGCTGTCCCCGTCCTGTGCTGCTTCGACGAGTTCTACGTGCTTGCCCGCGACCATCAATACCACGACGAGATCAGCGTCTACTACAACACAATCAACTACGTCGACAGCTTTGAGGGCATTGATTTCGAGTCCAACAAGATTTCGGTCTTCTTCCCCGGCTACGACGCCGAGCCCGCTTTCCGCGAGACCTATAGCCCCGAGTTCTCGGACAAGCTCTACGTCACCAATGCCGGGCGCGAGTGGATCGACTTCATGAACTTGGGCGTCGACAAGGGCGCCGGCGTCGCGCACCTATGCGAGCACCTGGACATCGATATTGCCGACGCCGCCGCCGTGGGCGATACCTACAACGACATCCCAATGCTCGAGCGCGTCGGTCACAGCTTTATCGTGGACAATGCCGAGGAGCACATGAACGCGCATGCCAAGTGGCGCATTCCGAGCAACAACGACGGGGGCGTACTGACGCTCATCGACGCCATCCTGGCGGCTCGCTAGCCATCCCTTCGGGCCTGGCCGGGCGGCAGGGGTTAACTTTTCGCTCGGTCAGGTCCTGCGCAAGACGAAAGCCACATTAAGTGGCTTTCTTTGCGTGCGGAATCTACGAAAAGTTAACCCCTGCCGCCCGGCCAGGCCCTAGGTTCACCTGCTTGCCGCCGAGATGGTGTCTTGAGTGCCTAGATACTTGGCTGAATTTAATTGAATGAAGGGTGCCTCTTGTTGTTGAGGGGCACCCTTCTGTTTTGGTTACTGTGGGACAAATTAACCAGTAGTGTTTGTCCCAAATCTTAAGTATATGGGGTCTTGTGCTGTAGGCTAGTCCGCCTTATGGGCGCTTCCCTATTTGGCGTCGGCCCAGGTTATGCCGGTACTGGCTTCGGCGATTAGGGGTACGCGTAGGTCTACGACGTGTTCCATGACGTCTTGGACCATGGCGGTCAGGCGCTCGACTTCGTCGATGGGGCACTCAAAGTCCAGTTCGTCGTGCACTTGCAGGATCATGTGGGCGGCAAAGCCCTCTTCTTCCAGGCGGCGGCTTACGCGAGCCATGGCGATCTTGATGATGTCGGCGGCGGTTCCCTGCATGGGGTGGTTCATGGCCGTGCGCTCGCCAAAGCCGCGGAGTTGCGGATTTTTGGCCTTGAGCTCGGGAATATGGCGCCGGCGACCGTACATGGTCTCGGCGTAGCCCGTCTGCTTGGCGCGCGCCACCACGTTGTCGAGGAACGTACGCACGCCCGGGTAGGCCTCGTAGTAGCGGTCGATCATGTCGCGCGCCTCGGCCATCGAGATATGCAGCGACTGCGACAGGCCGTAGGCCTGCTGACCATACACGATGCCAAAGTTCACGGCCTTGGCGCGACTGCGCAGG
>CABUUE010000208.1 GCA_902494685.1 uncultured Collinsella sp. | reverse complement strand
TCTTCTGACGACCAGCCCTGCTCGCGCGCTACGGCATCGCATGCCTCGGCCACGTGGTACGTATGCTCGATTTTGAGCGCGATGCGTGGGTTGGTGGCGTCGTAGGCATCGGTGTAGCTTTTGAAGGCCGCGCGCGCCCGGTCTCGATCGATAGCTGTCATAATGACTTCCTAAAAAGTTGTGTCTTTCGATCCGGTGGCAATTGTAGGTGAACTCGGTTGCTGCCGGATGATGATTCTGCCGTGTCGCTATATGCGGCTCGGAGACCTTGTCAGGATGAGAAACGTATGGTGCTCAAAATCGTTAGAACCGTCTGGCCGGTGATGCTTACCTATGTTGCAATAGGCGCGCCGTGCGGAATGATCATGGGGCAGACGGGAATGGAGCCCTGGATGGTCTTTGCTCTAAGCAGTACGTTTGTGACGGGCAGCGGCCAGTTTATGATCTGCAACCTGTGGCTGGCGGGTGTGCCTGCAGCATCGATCGTCGCGAGCGTTGCCGCCATCTCCTCGCGTTTTGCGCTTTACTCGGCATCGATCGCACCGCATCTGAGGGGTGCCTCGAAGCGTCAGACGCTGGCTGTTGCCGCGACACTTACCGAGGAGGCATATGGCATCTCGCTTGCCAAGTTGGTTGAAGGGGAGGATTGGGGCCCGCGCGAGTCCTTTGTGCTCAACGTGATCCTCATCGCAACATGGGGCGTTTCGTGTACGATGGGCGCCATCGTCGGCGCCGTTGTCGATGTTCCCACCGCCATTGCAGCCTTTGTCTGCACCTCGCTCTTTATCTGCCTGCTCTTTTCGCAGCGGCTGTCGCGCGGTAACGTTGTCGCGGCGGTTTCGGGCGCGGTGTCCGTCGCCGTATGCAAGTTCTTGGGCCTCGCGAATATTGCCGTGCCGGCAAGCGTCGTGGTCGGCATTGCCATTGCGCTGGCGTGCGATGCTGTATTTGACGGAAGAGGTGCCCGCGATGCCCGCTAACGAGTTCTTGGTTCTGTGGCTGTCGTCGTGGGCTGCTATCGCGTTCTTTCGCATCGCGCCGGCGTTCGCCTTGCGCGGGCGGACCCTGTCGCCCCGCATTACCGAGGCCCTGGGCTATATCCCGCCCGCTGCCTTTGCCGCGCTGGTCGCCAACGACTTGGTGAACCCCGGCGCGTTCGACGCGGGACTCTGGCCTGCCTTGGTTCCCTGGATTGCGGCCGCCGGCGTCGTGGTCGTGGCGGTCAAGACAAAATCGATGCTGTGGTGCTGCGTCTCGGGCATCGTACTCTATTTCGTCTTGAGCCTTATATAGGGGTGGCGTCGCGGGCGCCGAATCTCGTTCCATCCCAACTTGTCGAATTTTTCACCGAGCTGGTCTATTTCTTCTGGTACCATGGTCAAACTTTACTGTAGCAAAGCATGACGTGGGCTTTTGTTCCGCGTCAGCGGAAATGGGGGTTTCATGGCACAGGAAGCGACTGCCAACGAGCAAAAGAAATTCAAGGTTCCGCGCATCCCGGGCGACATCATGATCTATCCGATGATCGTCGGTCTTTTGCTCAACACCTTCTGCCCGCAGGTTTTTGAGATCGGCGGCTTCTTTACGGCTGCCTGCCGCGGTGGCTCCAATACCATCGTCGCCGCGATCCTGCTGTTTGTGGGCGCCGGCATCAGCTTCAAGTCCACGCCGGGCGCCATCAAGACCGGCATCGTCGTGCTGATTCCCAAGCTGGTCGTCGCAGCGGCTCTCGGCCTGGGCGTGGCATATTTCTTTAACGATAACTTCCTGGGTCTGAGCTCCGTGTCTATCATCGGCGGCATTACGTTTTGCAACATGGCGCTCTATACGGGCATCATGGGCGAGTTCGGCGATGAGTCCGAGCAGGGCGCCGTCGGTATCCTGTTCTTTACGGCCGGCCCCGCCGTCACGATGATCATCCTTGGTGTTTCGGGCCTTGCCAACATCCCTGTCGGTACTATCATCGGCTCCATTTTGCCGCTCGTTATCGGCATGGTTCTGGGCAACCTGTTCCCGTTTATCAAGAACCTGCTAGTTCCCGGTGCCAACCCTGCGATTGCCGTCATCGGATTTCAGCTTGGCGCGTCCATGAGCCTGTCGAGCTTTATCACCGGTGGTATTTCCGGCATCTTGCTGGGCCTTGTCACGCTGTTTGTCGTCGGTCCCATCACCTTTGCGTTCGAGCGCCTGTGCGGTGGTAACGGCAAGGCTGCCGTGGCTTGCTCCACCATCGCCGGCACGGCTATGACCACGCCGGTTGCTCTCGCCGAGGTCGCGCCGCGCTACGCCGAGCTTGCGCCCACCGCGTACGCCCAGATCGCCACTGCCGTTATCATCACGGCAATCATGGCTCCGATTCTGACCGGCTGGGTCGACAAGAAGTTCTGCCAGGGCAAGGAGGACCTGTCGCCTGCCGGTGTCGAGGCCATCGAGGAGGCCGTCGCGACCGACATCGATGGCGAGTAGCAATCGCTATCAATCAATGATGCCGGCGTGCAATTCGCGCCGTCCGAGCGCCCGAACAGAAACTGTTTTGCAGTGATGTTCGGGCGCTCTGCTATGATTCCCTTTATCCCTGCGGAGTAAAGGGGTTTTATTGCCCTGATTCGAATTGGGCGATTCTGACCATTCGGATATTGAAGGGATGGCGTCTAGTGGTTAAGGCACTCAAGATTGAGATATTCCTGCTATGCATGATTGTTCTTATCGGGCTTGCCGCGCGAAGTCGTCGCTCCTTGTTCTCGAGCACCCTGCAGCTATTGTTTAGCATGCTTGGCTACACCTCTGCCGCGTACATATTATTCGATATGATCTGGACGCTTTCGGATGGTGCGGACGGCACGTTGGGTATTGCTGCCAACTGGATTTCCAACGCGGTTTCGTTTTCGCTCTTTGCCATCGCGTGTCTCATTTGGTTTATCTATTCCGAGACGATGCAGGGCTCTCGCCTTGTGACCTCGCGCTATAGGGTGGTGCTTGTAACGTTGCCTACGGCTCTGGTGGTCGTGCTGGCTTTTACCAGTTACTGGACGCACGCCTTGTTCTATATCGATTCGCAGGGCGTGTATCGTCGCGGCTTTGCCTATATGATCCAGCCCATTGTCAGCTACTGTTACGTTATACATACGTCCCTG
>CABUUE010000207.1 GCA_902494685.1 uncultured Collinsella sp. | reverse complement strand
GTCGCCAGGAGGAAGAGCTCGACCTTCTCCCTGCTGTACATGCGAACCTCCAGTCCGGACCGCCCCGCGGTCCAACTTTCTGTCCGCACCCCCAAACGAGAACTATTCCACCGCAAGTTCGTAAGGGAACGCAACCGGTCCTATAGCCCGTACTTCACGACGACGCGGTTGATCCGTCGACACCAAGGTTTGTAGAGAGCAGCCAAGAACACGCAGGTCGCAAGGCCGTGTGTGATATCGAACGGCACCGCCGTGGCAAGACGCGCCACAGCGCCCGCCCACGTGAGCGGCTGCACAAAACCGATGATGTCGTAGGCGTTGATTACCACGCCGTAGAGCAGGCCCGATGCAAAGCCGTACGCCATCAGCGCCGGCATGCGCACGGTTCCATCCGCACGGTCGAACGCGCCCGCATGCGCCAGCGCGCCGCCAACATAGCCAACCAGACCCCAGGCATACATCTGCCATGGCGTCCACATGCCCTGTCCAAAAAAGAAGTTGCTGGTCAGCGCCGCCAGCGCACCGACCATGAAGCCGTTACGACGACCGAGTGTCGCCCCGGCGATAATGGCGATGGCGCTCACGGGTTTAAAGTCGGGAATGGGGCCAAACAAGATGCGCCCCGCCGCGGCCAACGCCGCCAGAACCAGCGTTGGCATAATCTGGCGCAGGCCCGGTCGCGACGCCTCGTAGCCCGCAAAAAACAGCGCGAGCACCAGCGCCACCACGACAAGCATGGCAAGCGCCGCCTGCTCAGCGCCTGCCAGCAACGCCGCAGCCATCACTGCGGGAACCGCCAGCAGCAGCGGTATCTCCAGTTTTGCGAGTAGGCGCGCGACGCGATAATCCGTCATCCCATCACGCCCTATAAAACACGTTGTCGGCAAAGAAGTCGGCCGGCGGCTCCATGCAGGCAATCTCACCGTCGAACATCATGGCAATGTCATCGGCAACCTGCTCGGCAAAATCCAGATCGTGCGTAGCCATGATGACGGTGCCGCCAGCCTTCGCATGGTCACGCAAGGCGTGGGCGATAATGCGGCGGCTGGCCAGGTCTAGACCCTTGGTGGGCTCATCGAGCAATAGCAGCTCGGGGCCAATCAGCAGCAGCTTTGCCAACGCAAGCAGTTGACGCTGTCCGCCCGAAAGATCGTACGGGTGGCGCCCATCCAAACCCGACAGCCCCAGGCTCGCCGCGCGCTCCCGCGCCACAGCCTCGTCATATCCGCAGGTCGAAGCCCATTCCATCAGCTCGTCGCGCACCGTCTCGGCAACCAGCAACGCCTTGGGATTCTGAGGCAGCAGTGCCGCCGAGGCAGTCCCGCGCTCCATATGCCCACGCTGCAACTTGACCGTCTTGGCCAGCACCGAAAGCATTGTCGACTTACCACAGCCGTTACCGCCCACAACCGCATGCACCGCGCCTGCCGAAAACGACGCATCGAGTCCGCGCAGCACCCAACCGCCCGCGCGATCGTAGCGAAACCAGCCCTCGCGAATAGCTGCCGCCGCACTCGTCGCCGCCACCTGCGCGGGCCGGCAAGAGTCCAAAGCCAAAAGTCCCTCGCGACTACCCAAACTCGCTAGGTCAGCCACCTCGCACACGCGTCCGCCCTCAATCCGATACGCGCACGTCGCGTATTCGAGCATCGGGCGCGGCTGGTGCGTTGCCACGACAACCGTGCACCCCAACTCGCGATTCACACGAAACAGCGCGTGCAGAAAACTCTTCTCGGCAACGGGGTCCAGTTGGGACGTGGGCTCGTCGAGGAGTAGCACGCGTGGACGCAGTGCCAGCACAGCCGCCAGCGACAGCAGCTGCTTGCGCCCGCCCGAAAGCGTATCGGTATCGCGGTGGAGCCAATCCTCCAACCCAAAGAAATAGCTGGTCTCAGCTACGCGACGGCGCATCTCATCACGCGCTAGCCCCAAGTTTTCCAGGCCAAACGCCATCTCGTGCCACACGGTTTCGCACACGATCTGGTTCTCGGGGTCCTGAAACACATAGCCCACGCGCTCCGCGGACGCCCGAACCTCCATGTCGGCAACGCTCTCGCCCAGCACGCGCAGCTCGCCAGCGTATTCACCCGTCGGCGCGATCTCGGGCTTGAGCAGCGACAGCAGCGTCGACTTACCCGACCCAGTGCCACCAACAAGCAACGCAAATGCCCCTTGGGGAACAGACCAGTCGAGCCCGTCGAGCACCGGCGCCTCAGCCCCGGGATAGGCAAAGCGCAGACCCCGCACTTCAATCGCCGGCGTATCCGAGCCGCACGCCATGCCCGCCATCATGCTTCCGTCCAACCGGGTCATCAGCCAAACCTCTTCTCGTCAATCGCGTGCAGCACGCAGGGCAACACCATCCAAGCCGCGTACACAATATAGCCAGGCCACGGCGCCGGCACCGAAAGCTGAGGGTAAAACGAATACTGCGTCGTCGCGGTCCACGCCACTGCTGCCGTGGCCACGCCAAACAGCGCAAGCCCAACCAGCGCGGCAACATCGCCGCGCCCCAGCCGATACCGCGCGTACGTCGTGCGACGCGTCACGGCGCCCCACCCACGGGAGCGCATGGCGTCCGCGCGCTCCAGCGAATCTTCCATGCCCCAGCCCATCAACACGCTCGATGCCCGCAGACGCGAGCGCACGGGGCCGGCCGGCGCGCGCCCCGGCACATCAATCGCATCCTGCACCGCCAGTACCGTACGACCGCGGCGCAAAAACTGCGGGATAAGCCGCATACACATCGAAATCATGAGCGCGATCACCGGCGCGGCGTTACCCAAAAGCGCAAGCACCTTGTCGTAGCCAAGCATCGACGCCGCGGCCTCAAACCACAGCACGCTCGCCACAAACAGCCCACCCATGCACAGGCCGTATACCATGCTCTCCAGATACACCGCGCGCATGCCGATACGGAACAGCTCCGTCGAGCCCGAGGCGCTAAACAGCGGATTGAGCACCGCAATGATCAAAATCACCGGCAGCTGCCAGCGAAGCGCCCCCAACGTGCGCGCGGCGCCGCGCGTCGCAAGCCCGTACGCCAACCCGCCCGCAAGCGACAGCGCAATCAGCACCGGCTGCATCGAGAACATAGTGAGTCCCAGCGTCAGCACCATGTAGAGCGCTGGCACCGCCGGATGC
>CABUUE010000206.1 GCA_902494685.1 uncultured Collinsella sp. | reverse complement strand
CCCCCGCCGTGAGCTCATAGCCCACGAGCGTGTGATCCAAATCCAAGCGCTTGCTCTTTTTTCCGCGCGCGTAGTCGATGCCATGGTCCGCGCGCAGCGTGTCGATCGCACGACGCACCTCATCGGCGCTTACAGGCGCCTCGGGATCCAAGTGCAGGTCGATGCGATACGACAGGCGCGTGAGCTGCGCCGTCAACGCCGGCGTGCGCACGTCGATGTACGCCGCCTCGATGGGCGCCAGATCGGCCGGAGACGCCGCAGCCAGGCGCCCAAACGCCTCGTCGAGCGCCACGAACTCGGTCATAAACAGGTCATACCACTCGCAGGTCGACGACGTACCCACCGGTAGCGCCGAAGAGAAGCCCACGCGCATGTGCGGGGAGAAGCCCTGCGTGACGGCATAGGGAAGTCCCGCACGGCGCACGATGCGCTCAATGGTATGGATTACTTCGAGATGGCCCAGGTACTTAAGGCGATCGCGCTTGCCATAGCGAACGCGAAGCCTAAAGAGCGTGGGGTTGTCGGTCAGGCGCTCACTCATGCGCGATCACCCATCAATACATTCTTGGCGTGGAGCGTGGGGCAGATCCCGCAGCCGGTGCACGACGTGCGGGTGCAGTCGGGAGTCGTGACGCCCTCGAGCGAGCGACGGTACTCGCGTTCGAGGAAGCCGCGCGTGCAGCCGGGGCTCACGTGCTCCCAAGGCAGGCGCCAGTCCAACTCGTAAGGCAGGTGTACGAGCTCGTTGAGGTCGATGCCGTTTTTGGCAGCAGCCTCCTTCCAGTTATCGAGCGAGAAATGCTCTACCCAGGCGTCAAAGCGAGAACCCGAGCGCCAAGCATCGATGATGACGGGCGTCATGTCACGACCGGCGCGGGACAGCGCGGCCTCGATGAGCGAGGTCTCGGCATCGTGGTAATGCACACGGACGGCACGGTTGCGCACGCTCGTGATAAGCAGCTTCTGGCGACGCTTGACGTCGTCGTAGTCGAGCTGCGGGCACCACTGGAACGGCGTGGCAGCCTTGGGGATAAAGACCGAAACCGAGATGGACACCGAGATCGAGCCGCGACGAGCCTTGGGCACCACGGAACGACCGAGCTCCAGCACGTGATCGGCCAGATTGGCGATGGCCACGATGTCCTCGTCGCGCTCGCCGGGAAGGCCCATCATAAAGTAGAGCTTCATGCGGTTCCAGCCGGCCTCGAAGGCCGCCTTGGCCGCACGGTCCAGGTCCTCCTCGGTCACGTTCTTGTTAATGATGTCGCGCATGCGCTGGCTGCCGGCCTCGGGCGCGAACGTCAGGCCGCCCTTCTTTTCGCCGGCGACCGACTCGGCCATATCCACGCCAAACGAATCCAGGCGCTGCGACGGAATAGACACGCGAATACCCGTATCCTCCAGACGACGGTTGAGCCTGCCGAGCACGTCGCGAATGCAGGAGTGATCGGTCGTGGAGAGCGAGGTCAGCGACACCTCGTCATAGCCGGTCTTTTCCAGACCCTGAATCACCGACGAGACGATCTGGTCGGCTGAGCGCTCGCGCACCGGGCGATACGTCATGCCGGCCTGGCAAAAACGACAGCCGCGGGCACAGCCGCGCAGGATCTCGATAGACAGGCGATCGTGGACCAGCTGCGCATAGGGCACGCACGACTGCGACAGCGGGTTCGTGGCGCCGAAATCCTCGACGACGCGCTTGTAGACCACAGTCGGCGCATCCTTGCCCTCACGCGGCACAGTGTAGCCATGCGGCGAGCAGGGCTCGTCGTGACGAACCTCATAGAGCGACGGCACGTAGTTGCCGGCAATGGATGCGAGCTGCTCAACAATCTGCGCGCGCGGGACTCCTTCGTCACGCAGGCGGCGATGCAGCTGGCAGGTCTCGAGCAGCGATTCCTCGCCCTCGCCGATGAGGATAACATCGAAGAAGGCCGCGTACGGCTCGGGGTTGTACACCGAGGGGCCGCCGGCGATGATAATGGGGTCGTCTTCGCCTCGGTCGGCGGCTAACAGCGGAATGCCAGCGAGGTCGAGAGCCTCAAGGAAGTTCGTCACCGCCATCTCGTGCGGCACATGCAGGCCGACGATATCAAACGAAGCGACCGGCGCTGCACCCTCGAGCGAGAGCAGCGGAATACCCGCCTCGCGCATGGCGTCACCCATATCGGGCCACGGCACATAGCCACGCTCGCAGGAGATACCCTCAGCCTGGTTAAGGATGTTGTAGAGGATGGCGATACCTTGGTTGGGCAGACCGACCTCGTATACGTCAGGATAGATCAGACAACAACGGTAATCGGCATCGGCCTTGGAAAGCGTGCCCCACTCGTGATCGATATAGCGGCTCGGCTTCTCGACCTTGGCGAGCAGCGGCTCAATTAGATGAAAACAGTCTTGGTATGCAACGCGCAACGGAAAACCCCTAAGCAGCGAGATCTGATGCGTCCTGATAGGACGCCATAGGACGGGTAGCGCCCGCGACCGTGGTCACAAGATCGCGAACGCGGGAGAACGTGGCAGTGACCACCTCGTTGGCACGGCTGTAGTCGACATCGCGCTCGTAGAGCGAAACAAGCGCACGGCCCATGCCATAGGTGCCCGCGGCAGCAGTGAGCGCCTTGACGGCAAACCCAATATGCGGCGTCTGCTTGACGAGCGCGCGGGTGACCGCGCGGATCACAAGACCGCCGGCAAGCACGCCCGCGACCTCGTAGCCGCGCTCAGGCTTAATGCCGCGTCCAAAGACGGCAGCGAGCTCAAAGAGCATGCCCACCTGCGCCAGCGCCATAACGGGATAATCGGCGCCCGGCAAAAACACCAGCGCACCGGTCGCCATATTGGTGAGCGCGCACGAGGTGATGATGCGGTTGGCCGCGGCGATGCGCATGAAGGTAAAGTTCGCCGCAAAAGCCGTTTCCTTGTCCGTGCGATCGAGAATCCAGCGGGCAAGCGTCTCGAGCAGATACGTCTTATCGGTTGCCGCTACCACGCCGAGCATGGGCGTAGACTCCTCGATAAACGGCACCTCCACAGCAGACTCGGCAAGCACGCACACGGGCGCGCCGGCGATCACGAGCTCCTGCACGGCACTCTCCAAGCGGTCGGAACCACACGAGAGCACCAGCACCACATCGGTATCGGTCT
>CABUUE010000205.1 GCA_902494685.1 uncultured Collinsella sp. | reverse complement strand
TATGCTCGGTGGTGTCGCGGTCGGTGATGACCTGGTAGTCGGCGATGAGCACGTTGGTCTTGGCGCCCATGTTCTGCAGCTCCACGCGGCCCTTGAGGGTGCCGAAGTAATGACCCAGGTGCAAGCGTCCGGTCGGGCGGTCGCCGGTGAGCATGGTGAACTTCTCGGGCGTCTTTGCCAGGCCCTCGCGAATGGCGTTGCTCTTTTGCAGCGCGACTTCGTAGCTGTTCTCGTTTGGCATGATTGCTCCTAACGTATGTTCATGGGTCAAAATGATAACGCGTTTATTGAAAGGAGTAGGGCGTAAGTAGGCGAGGGGCGGGAGAGGGGCGGCTTGTGCGATGGGTGCGGCGCGGCTGCGCTTGGCCAGCGTTGCCTGGGCGCATCCTCGGCAGCTTATCCTAGAGCTTGTGGTGGCGCTCTTCTTTACGTTCCTCGGCTGCTTGCTCCTCCTGTTCAAAAGCGGGGTCGTCGGGGGTTACCAGCTCGTCCTCGTGCGTGCGCTTGTTGTAATGGTGGCGCAGGACGGGCTCAAACAGGTGCAGGTGCTTGGCGAAGGCCGCCGAGCCAATGGCGAGCACGACAAAGATGAGCACGCGCGTGGGCACCTCGACCTGATTGATGGCGGCGGCGCCGGCCGAAAGCATGATGCACCAGGCGTAGATGAGCAGCACGGCCTGCTTTTGGTTGTAACCCTCTTGGATTAGGCGGTGGTGGATATGGCCCTTGTCGGCCTGTCCGATGCTAATGTGGGCCCGCTTGCGGCGCACGATGGCGCTGAACGTGTCGATGATGGGCACGCCTGCCACGATGAGCGGGATGATGAGCGAGGTAAGCGCGGCGGTGCGGCTCACGTTGAGCAGCGAGATGGAGCCCAAAGCGAAGCCCAGCAGCAGCGACCCCGAGTCGCCCAAGAAGATGCTCGCGGGGTTGAAGTTGTAATGCAGAAAAGCCACGCACGAGCCAAAGAGCGCGATGGAGAGCGCGGCGGCGTCGATGCGGCCCGAAAGCATGGCCATCGTGAACATGGTGAACGATGCGATGCCGCAAATGCCCGTGGCCAGGCCGTCGAGGCCGTCGATAAGGTTGATGATGTTGGTGAACGCCACCAGGTAGACAATGGTGATGGGGTAGGCGAGCCAGCCGAGCATAATCTCGCCGGGGGCAAACGGGTTGATGATGACGCCGATTTTTAAGCCGCCGATGCAGGCGATGAGCGCGGCGAGCACCTGGCCGGCCAGCTTTTGCTTGGGCTTGAGCTGGAAGACATCATCGATCGCGCCGGTCGCAAAGATCACGGTAAAGGAGAGTGCCAGCACGGGGTAGCTGATGTGAAGGCGCGGGTGCGGTACCAAAACGGGCGGCCAGCCCAGGTACCAGGTGCCCAGGATCTGCACAATACAGGCGACGACGAGGCCCAAAAAGACCGCGGTGCCGCCCATGCGTGGGATGGGCTTAGTGTTGATACGGCGCTTTGAGGGATAGTCGACGGCGTCGAGCTTAATCGCCAGACGCTTGACCAGGGGTACCGTGAGAAAGGTCGTGATAAAGGCAGCGGCCGCCACGCATAAGTACGGTATGAAGCTCGTGGAGGAAGCCATGAATCGAAAAACCGCCAAGCGTCGAAGGAAAAGGTCAAAGGGCGCTACGCGCAAAAGGGCATAGCTGACCCATGATACTCGACTGAGGGGGTGCGGGGGTTTGCGCCGTGCGATTATCACGCGCTTACCAGATATTGGGATGGTGGCGGGGGTTCAGCCGTGTGCCGTTGGATGTCATACGGGATCTGTGATGGCAATTTATGCCAAAATCGGCAAAAGAAAACCACCCCCCACGTTACGAAAATGAACCCACCTAAAACAGGTGGGTGCCCTCATCGACTGTTCCAGCGTCCTTAACAACGAAGGATACCTGTACTAAGTACGACTGTGTGGGCTCCCTAAATAAACGCGACGGTTCACCCAGTTGCTCCGCGGGGGGCGGAATACCTACATCATAAAGCGGCACTTTGTTGATTCCAGTCTTGACATTACAAAAATCGTGTCGGACGATTACGGCGCCTTGGTCTTGGAGCCGTCTGCGCGGTCCGGGCCTTTACGTTTGAGCTGCTGAATCGTTGTTTTGGAGCATGTTTTTATGCCGACGTCGTTGACCGAACTTTTTTCGCCCGCCTGCCATTTGTGTCCACGCCGTTGCGGCGCGGCACGCGACGAGGGCGCGCATGGCGTGTGCGGTGCCGACGACACGCTTAAAGTCGCCCGCGCGGCGCTCCATATGTGGGAGGAGCCGCCCATTTCGGGTGAGGCCGGCTCGGGCACGATTTTCTTTAGCGGCTGTTCGCTCAAATGCGTCTACTGCCAAAACCACGAGATCTCGACGGGCAATTTCGGTCTTGAGATTTCGCCCGAGCGCTTGGTCGAGATTATGCTGGAGCTGCAGGACCAGGGCGCCAACAACATTAACCTGGTGACTGCGACGCATTATGCTCACCTGCTGCCGGCCGCGATTGCCGAAGCGCGGGCGCGCGGGCTGGACATCCCGATCGTCTACAACACGAGCGGCTATGAGCGGGCGAGTGCCGTTGCTGCCCTGGGTGACCTGGTTGATGTGTGGCTCACCGACTTTAAATATGCTGATGCCGAGCTTGCGCAGTCGCTTTCTCATATTAAGGATTACCCGCGCGTGGCCGTGTCGGGCCTGGCACAGATGGCGCGCGAGATTAAGCGCCGCGGGGGAGAGCTGGTAGACGACGAGGGACTCATGAAGCGCGGCATCATCGTGCGTCACCTGGTGCTGCCGGGTCATGCGGACGATTCGTGCCGCGTGCTGGACCTGGTGTGGCAGACGGTGGGTGACGTGCCGATTTCGGTCATGAACCAGTACACGCCCAATGCGCTCATGCGCGAGCAAGGCGGCGAGTTGGCGCGCGCCGTGACGCGCGAGGAGTACGAGCAGGTGCTCGATCATGCCGACGACTTGGGCTTTACGACGATGTTCTGGCAAGAAGGCGGAGCGGTAGACGAGAGCTTTACCCCGGCGTTCGACACCACCGGCGTCCTCACCAGCGCAAAGTAGTGCGTTCGCCGATGATTTTTCTGGGACGGGGGATAAATAATCATCGGGTGGCTCGGGCGTTCGAAAAGTAGTCAAAACAG
>CABUUE010000204.1 GCA_902494685.1 uncultured Collinsella sp. | reverse complement strand
GCGACCTTACTGCCCGCATCCTGCAGCTCGCGCACGTGGCGCTCCTTGTCGGCGGGAAGCACGTCGGCGATGACCTGCTTGCTGGTCAGTCCCACGCGGCGGGCGATGGCCTCGGCCGTCACGCGGTTGTCGCCGGTGAGCATGCGCACGTCGACGCCAAGCGAGCGCAGTGCGGCGATGGCCCCGGCGCTCGTCTCCTTGACCTCGTCAGCCACGGCAATGGTGCCGGCAAGCTCGCCGTTCTTGGCAAAGAACAGCGGCGTCTTGCCTTCGGTGGCGAACTGTTCGGCAAGGCCGGCGGGCACCTTCGCGCCCAGCTCGTCCATCAGGCGCATATTGCCGGCGGCAATGGCGTTTTGCCCCTCGCGCGCCGTAACGCCTCGCCCGGGCGCGGCGGCAAAGTCCTCGACCATGCGCGCGACAATTCCGCGCGCCTCGCACTCGGCCATAATTGCCTCGGCCAGCGGGTGCTCGCTCTGGCGTTCCAGCGCGGCAGCCAGCTTGAGCAGCGCCTTTTCGCTCATGGCGGGCGAGCCGTCGGCGCGCGTTGCTACCACGATATCGGTCACGGCAGGCTTACCCCGGGTGACCGTGCCCGTCTTATCGAGCACCACAGTGCCCACGCTGCGCAGGTTCTCCAGTGCCTCGGCGCTCTTAAACAGAATGCCCATCTCGGCGCCCTTGCCGGTGCCCACCATAATGGCGACGGGCGTTGCCAGGCCCAATGCGCACGGACAACTGATCACCAGCACGGCCACGGCAGAAGTGAGGGCCTCGTTCACGCTGCCGGTCAGTGCCATCCACACCACGAAGGTCACGGCCGAGATCACGAACACCACGGGCACAAACACGCCGGCGACCTTGTCGGCCAGTCGAGCAATGGGTGCCTTGGTGGCATTGGCGTCCTCGACGAGCTGGATAATCTTGGCGAGCGACGTGTCAGCGCCCACACGCGTAGCGCGGAAGGTAAACGATCCGGTGCGGTTGACGGTGGCGGCGTTGACGGTGGCGCCGGCGGTCTTCTCCACGGGGATGGACTCGCCGGTCAGTGCACTTTCGTCCACGGCCGAAGCGCCCTCGAGTACCACGCCGTCGACAGGGATGGACTCGCCGGGGCGCACGCGCAGGACCTGGCCGGGAAGGATACTGTCGACGTCCACAGTGGCCTCGCTGCCGTCCTCTGCCACGACGGTCGCGGTCTTGGGCGCCAGGTCGATCAGCGCCTCGATGGCGCCACCGGTCTTGGACTTGCTGCGCGTCTCGAGGTATTTGCCCACGGTGACCAGCGACAGGATCGTGCCCGCACTCTCAAAATACAGATTGTCCATGCCCGTCATCATGGCCTCGTGGACCTGACCCGTGGCCAGCTGATCGGCCATGATAAACATGGCGTAGAGCGACCAGGCGATGGAGGCGGTGGCGCCCACGGCAATAAGGGCGTCCATGGTAGGCGCGACGTGCGCGAGCGATTTAAACCCGTTGATAAAGTACGCGTCGTTGACGTAGACGATGGGGATGAGCAGGACGAGCTCGGTGAGCGCGAGTGTCATGCTGTGGGTGTGGTCGGTGAAGATGCCGGGCAGCGGCCAGCCGAGCATGTGCCCCATGCCTATGTAGAACAGTGGGATGAGGAATACGATCGAGACGATGAGGCGGGTGCGCATGGCAGAGGCGGCGGCCTCCAACTTTTTGGTCGGCGACTCCATATGGGCGGCGCCGGACCTGGCTTGCGCACTTCCGCTTTGGACAGCGTCGGTACCCGTGCTGATGGGCGAGGCCGAGTAGCCCGCGCGGTCGACAGCGGTGCAGATGTCGTCGGGGGAGACCTGCGCAGGGTCGTAGTCCACCAGCATAGAGCCGGCGAGCAGATTGACCGCGACGCTTTGGACGCCGTCGAGTTTGCTCACGGCGCGATTCACATGCGCCTGGCAGGCGGCGCATGTCATGCCGCCCACGTCGAACTTATCTTGAGCCATGGCTTCTCCTTTCTGTGGTTCGCTGTTGGAATTGTTAACCTGATGATACTATACACCCATACCCCCTGGGGGTGTCCAGTACAGAAATAATATATGAGATTTCGTTACAGATGAGGATGGATGGTTGGCCGATGGACCGTCCCAACCAATCATCTCAATCTGTAACATCTAGCAGGGAAAATGACCTCTAACTGTTACAGATCGAGACAATTGCCGGGGAGGGGTCCCGTCGCGGCAAGACGCCCGCCGCCTAGATACAGAACCCGGGGATCACACAGGTTAGCTTGTTTGGCTTTTCCGCAGGCGTTGCGTACGTAAAGACGTCGCCGTCGTGCCCCACGCGGTTCATATAGAGCGTGCCTTCGCTTTCCGATGTGTCGGGGCTCACCGTGCGCTCCCACCAACAGGTGTCCTTGCCCTTCCACTGGCGGACCATCGTCTCGTTCGTGGAATACGGGCTCACCTTGAGCTCGCGGAAGAGCTGATACTCCTTGCCCTCGCCGTTGTAGATGTCTGCCAGGTAGTGATAGCCCTCGGTAAACGAATCGGGCGGTTGCGTACCGCATAGCTCGACCATGGCGGGCAGCCAAAGGGTTGCGGGCAACTCGCTCAGGCGCGATGCGCTGTTGGCGGCGCCCACATTGTTCGAGACCTTCTTGACCCCTTTAATGAGTGCGCGCAACTCGTTGGGCAGCAGCTTAAGGCCGTCGCCGTTGAGCCATTCCCGCAGCTCGCAATCTGCCCAGCCGGCGCTCGGCGGTTCAGCCGCAGCGTTGCGCTCGGCAATACCCGCATCGAACATAAACGTCAGTCCAGCCTTGCCCGTCCCGTCCAGAAGCTCATCGTGGCGGATGCCCACAAGCTGCGCGCCAACCTGCAGCCCGTTGGTGAGCGTGACACGCTTGGTACACGGATAGGGGATATGCCCATCGGCATCGAGCAGATGATAGCGCTTGGCAATCTCGCGTGCCTCGCTACGGGTCTCGGCGGCCTTAATCTTGAGCGAAATCTCCTGCAGCTGATCCCAGGTGTAGTCGTCAAGTGAACCGCGGATGCCGTCAAGGTAGTCGGGGATGCCAAAGCCATGGGTTGCCGCCCCGATAACGCTGAGCCCCGCAACGGCTGCGATAGCGCCGCCGATAATAAAGCGGCGGCGGGTCATGGCATCGTGGCGGGCCTGATTCAG
>CABUUE010000203.1 GCA_902494685.1 uncultured Collinsella sp. | reverse complement strand
GGCACGGCGGGCAGGTCGTCGAGCGTGGCCTCGGCAACCTCGCCGGGGGCGCCCATGGCGGCCACGGCCTCCTCCTCGCTCATACCGTCCTCCATGCGGTCGGCGATGGCCTCCGCATAGAACGCTTTGGTCTCCTCCACCTGCTCGGCCGGCAGGCAGGCGAGCAGCTCGCCCAACCGGCCCAGGAACTCATCGCGCGTCATGGTGCGCCCCCTCAACGTATGCGTAAATCTCCCGTACGGACGGCCACTCGGCCAGGAACTCCTCGATGCGCGCTCGCCCGTCGTCCGTGATGCGGTAGTACCGGCGCAGCCGCCCGTTGTGCTCGGCGGAGCGCGCCGTGATGCACCCGGCCTTCTCCAGGCGCTTGAGCAGCGGGTAGAGCGTCGACTCCGTGAGCCCCATGCTCGCCGGTACGTCCTTCACGATCTGGTAGCCGTAGGACTCCTCGCCGGAGACGGCCGCGAGCACGCAGGCCTCCAGGAAGCCGCGCTTCATCTGTGCCTCCATCCGCACACCTCCTCTCGTCATATACTATGCTATACACACTATACGATGCAAGGTATTAGACGTCAACTCTCATCGTGAAGATTCTCCGGCCCCTGCGCGCTGCGAACGTGATGTCGCGGGGCGGTTGGCATTATGCATGAGACGTCAAGTAACGCTCTTTTGATACACTTCCGCTCGGCCCCATATGCCTTGCACAACGCCCTCTTCGACCTCGGGTTCAAGAGAGCCGCTAGTCTTCCTTTATACGTTCGGCATAATCGTAGGCGATACCCACAAATTCCAGTCCCGAGCAACAGGAGTACAATTGCTGCATTGTTGCCACCTGATGGGAGATGGAAGATGGACTGCGATGGCTACCCGCGCATTCCCATGCCGTTGATGTGCACTGCCTTTGTGCCGGGGCAGATTGACGCTGCGGTTGCAGGCATTTCCGACCCCGATTCGCGCGCCATTGCCACGGCAGAAGCGCTGTACTTTCGCGGACAGGCCACGCTCGCCGCCGAGGCAGCACGCCCCTATCTTGACGCCACCGACCCCGCACTGCGCTATTCCGCACGCCTTATCTGCGGATACGCCAGTCTGTCACTCAACCGTATCGCCGATGCTCGCCGTTGCCTTGCGGGCATCCTCGATACGCCAGCCGACAAGGAATCGCCCGCCATCCACGCCACGCACATCCTGTTCGCCTCGGCCGCGAGCGTCCTGCTGCACTTGCCCTCCCCGTATTCCGCCGAAGAGTTTTATCCGCTTGCGGCGCATCTGCCCGAAGGCCTGCGCCTGTTCGCCAGCTACGTGATGGCGCATGCCCTGTATCTGCGCGGCGAATATGGCCGCAGCCTGGGCATGGCGGAAAATGCCCTGATCATGAAACAGGGAAGCTATCCCATCTCGGAAGTGTTCATGCACCTGGCAGCTTCCATGGCATGCATGAGCCTCAAGGACATCGACGCCGCAAAAGCGCACTTCGGAGTTGCTTGGAACATTGCGCGCCCCGACGGCCTTATCGAGCTCATTGGCGAGCACCACGGCCTTTTACAGGGGCTCATCGAGACGTGCCTAAAATCGCAATATCCTGACGATTTCGCACGCATCATCGAGATTACGTATCGATTCAGCTACGGTTGGCGACGCATCCACAACCCCGATTCGGGCGAGGACGTGGCCGACGATCTAACGACCACGGAATTCACCATGGCCATGCTCGCCTGTCGTGGGTGGACCAACGCCGAAATCGCACGCCATATGGGTGTGTCGCCGGGCACCGTTAAAAACCGCCTATCAGGAGTGTATGCCAAGCTTGGTATCGGAACTCGCGCCGAGCTGGTTGCCCACATGTTGCGCTAGCGGCCAGACTGCCTAGCGTATCGAAAGCGCTCCGGGGGCCCAGCGCTTTCGCGCGCTCAAATTGGACATTTTGGCCCTCGAACGGCACTACCGCCACGGGGCACCTTCTCGCAAAATTGGATTATTTCCACCGATACTTGCGGGATGGGAGCCCAAGATGCTTGATCGCCGTTCGTTACTTGTCGCCGGAGCGTCCTCGTTAGCGAGCATTATGTTGCCGCGCGTGCCGGGAAGCGCAAACGCCTTCATATTGCCGTTCGCGCCCACCGAAGCCTATGCCGACGAAGAAGACCCCTTCAAGGTCCTGGTGCTTTCGCGCACCATGTTCGGCGTGGTCGTGGTCGATGTCGCCAACAAGATGAACCCCATCGCGGGTGCCCAGGTCACGCTCACGTCGCGCTATGCCGCAGGCAAGCAGCTCACCGCCACTACCGATGACGAAGGCACGGCCATCTTTGAGGTCGCGCCGCTTTCGGAAGGCTACGTGGACGAGGCGACGCTTCTCGACGCGTACGACTTTAACGGCGGCATCTCCATTAACATGGCAGGCTACCGCGATGTCGAGATTCCCCTCGCGCGTATTCAGGGTGGCACCGCCATAACCGCGCCCACGCGTCCGCTTTCCGACGGCGAGCCGTACTTCCGCCAGCTCACATTCGACGAATGGGACATCCAGTACGCCGACGCTACGTTCATGGCAATGCCAGCGGACGAAGCAGCAAACGACCAGCCCAACACGCACGCTTTTACCGTGCAGGCCCATCTGCCGCAGGGCGGGCAGGCAACGTTACATATCAATAAAGTGATGCCCGCTGCGGGCAGCTCATCCGAAACCGTCACACAAATTGGCCAAGTCAAGGCCAGTGCATCGGGCGCGGATAATCTGGCGACGTTCACGCTCGAAGACAAGTTCCTCGATACGACATCGGGCCTTCTGGAAGAAGGGTGCAAGCTGCGCTTCGTCCTCGACTATCAGGGCAAAACCTACACGCTCTCCTCCCCCATGGCCGTTGCCACCGCACCGGCCTCAAAGGCAGAATCGGGCTCAACGACCATCATCCCCACCACCATGGATCAAGAGATCACTCCGTTTGATTTCCCCGCGGCGTTCCCCGGCATCGGCGGCAACAAGTTCGTCTGCTGGATGCCCACGTTTCCGATTCTCTTCGATTTCTCGTTTGCCGGGTACGTACTGTTTGGCGGCGGATACAAACCGGCCAGCTACATGAACGATTCGGGCAATCCGGATCCGGAATACTGGAAGAAGTCGCCGCGCGAGTCGGGCGCCAAGCAGGCAAACCGCTACCTCGACGAGATGGAGG
>CABUUE010000202.1 GCA_902494685.1 uncultured Collinsella sp. | reverse complement strand
CTCCAGAGCCGTATGCACACCGGCGGCATACGCCGCAGCCGCATGCAAGATGGGAGGCGATCCGACTTAACCTTAACGGCTCAGGCGCGTCGTCCGATCTGCGACGCGAACATCCCGAGCCAAGAGGAATTACGGTTACTGGTACAGCCGGGGACTTGCACCCCGATTCTCCCAAACGCGCAGGAAAACCGCGCGTTCGTGCGTCTCCGCACCACCATCTAGGCCATCGATTATTACCGTCAAAATGGTATCACGCAAAAGGGCCCCGCACACAGGCGAAGCCCAAGGTAAAAGCTATTGTTTGCGATAGGAGAATGCGGTGACGGTCGCAGCCTCTAGTGTTTGCCGCCGTGGCTGTTGAGCCAGATATTGCGGCCCAGCATAAGCGCCAGCACCAGCGCGCTCACGTAGCCCATAAAGCCAATGACCGGGATACCAAACACAACCGGCTCGATGCGTGCGTAGTACACCACCGACGAACCGATAAACAGGCCGGCGATAACGATAGCCATCGACATGCGGTCGATAATTCCGCCCAGCTGTCGCAGTGCCTTATCGCTGCTCATGATCTGCGTGTTCACCTTAAGCTGGCCGCGCGTAAGCATGCGCGAAGCCAGCCCCAGGTACTCAGCCGCCTCGAGTGAGCCCTTCGCCGCGCGATAGCTGCTCGCGGCAAGATCGCGCCCCATGTCGCGCACGCGCGCATAGGTGCTTTTCTCGTTTTTAATGTGGGTTTGGATGATCTGGATCATGTTGACGTTGGGCATGTACTCGGTCAGCAAACCCTCGAGCGTCACCATGCCGCGCGCGAACATCGTCACCACGCTCGGCAGCTCAACATCGTTTTTGCGCGCCAGGTTTAGCAGCGAGGTCAAAAACTCGCCGATATCCAGGTCTTTAAGGTCGAGGCCCGCAAAGTCAGCCACGATAAAGTCAAGATCGGACAAAAAGGCCGAATGATCGAGCTCAGCCGAGTCGCCACGCGTCACGGCGAAGCGCATGAGCGAATCCTTGAGCTTGGGCACGTCACCCTCGGCCACGGCGAAAATCATGTCCTTAACGATGCCACGATCGTGGCTCGACATGCGTCCGACCATGCCCAAGTCGATAAAGTAAACGATGCCGTCCTTGAGAATGATGTTTCCCGCATGCGGGTCGGCATGGAAAAAGCCGTCATCAAGCACCTGCGTCGAGTAGTCCTCGACAATCGCGGCACCGATCTTTTCCAAGTCATAACCCTCGGCCACCAAGCGTTCAGGATCGGCGATCGAAATGCCGTCGACGTAGTCCATAACCACCACGTGCTCGGTGCACAGGTCCAGATAGGATTTAGGGCACGTCACGCCATGAACACTCTTATGGAACTCGTAGAAGTCGTTGAGGTTTTTGGCCTCGGCCAAAAAGTTGGTCTCCTCGCGAAACGAGGTCCACAACTCCTCGACTACGCCGTGCAGGTCAACGAATTGATCGGTGTTGACAAACTTGGAAACGATGCGCACCACCGAGCGAATGATATCGATGTCCTGCGCCATAACCTGCTGCGCACCGGGGCGCTGCACCTTGACGGCCACGTCCTCGCCCGTCACCAGACGAGCGCGGTGCACCTGCGCGAGCGATGCGCTACCAAGCGGATTGGGGTCGATCGCATCGAACATCTCCCCCAGGCGCAGGCCGTATTCTTCTTCCAGACAACTGAGTACGACCTCGTACGGCACAGGCTCCACGTCGGAGCGCAGACGACGCAGCTCGTCGCAAAAGCGTTGCGGCAGAATCTCGGACCGGTTGGCCAGAATCTGCCCCATCTTGACGAACATGGGGCCGAGTTCCTCGAGCAGGCGGCGCAAACGAACCGGCGTGAGGTTGTCCCACACGCGGTACTTTTTGACCAGGCGAACAATCTGCCCGATGCGTTCGCGACGACCCGCCGGCGTGAGCTGGTATTCCTCGTCCGGCGCCATCGCGTCGGGCTCCTCGGGCACCATATCGACAGCGCGAGGCTTCTTGCGAGCGCCCGAGACGGCAGCGTCGACCTCATCGACAACCGCCGCCTCGTCACCCAGAGGATCTAGATTGTTGTAATCGGTGGTGGAATCTGCCATCTGCGCTGCTACTCGGCCTCTTCGGTGTCCTTCGCATCGTCGGGCTCAACGGACTCGACGGGCACCGAGGTCACGTTGTCCTCGACCGAATCGACGATATCGCGCACATGGGCCAGGAAGGCCGTGCGCTCGGGAGCGGTCATAACGCGGACGCGAGCCAGAATGAGCTCGTCGAGCACGCGCTGGGCCGCAGTCTCGCCCTGCACGCCCAAGCGCTCGGTCAGATCGGAGATGGTACCGCCAGCCTGCTCGAACATGTCGGACACACTGCGGGCGATATCGGGGGTGGCGGTGTCCTTGCGGACCTGCTCGCCCTTGGTACTGAGGTCGTCGAGAACCTTCTTGCCGCCTTCGACAGCAACGGCGGCAGCGCCAAAGCCCACGTTAATGGCGCCGTTAACAAGCTGATCGAGTTTCATAACCATGGTTGTCTCCAATCACAAACAACTGCATTGGCGTTCTTGTACCCAAGATTGAGCGAAAGCGACAAAGCGTTTTAGCGCTATTCGATCGACGGGAAATCCCTACCTCACGTTGTCGTTCATCGCGAAGGAGTTCTTCATGGCACAGCTCGTGGTGTAGAGCACCTTGCCCAGCAGGGCATCGGTCTCCACGCGGACACGCTCGGCAAAGGCCTCGTTGGCGCGTGCAAGCTCGGCAGGCACCTCGGCCTCGGGCAGAGCGGCTACGGCAGCGTCGACGTCATGGATCTGCTTGTGGCCCATGCCACCGACCTTCTCCTGATAGTCCTCCACAGCGCGGCCGCACTCATGGAAACGGACGTCGGCCAGGGCGCCGATCAGGCGGTTGGCCCAGTAGAAGTTTTCGGACGTTACGCGAGCCTGCGTGTCGGCATAGTACTCGGGCATGGTCTCGACGTTGGCGTACAGCGGGACCAGCGCGTTAAACGAGTTGGAACCAAAGGCCATCCACTGCACGGCGCGATACGCCGGCTGCGCATAGGGGCGCAGCTGCAACACGGAAAGCTGGCTGTTGCGGTTGATGCCGATGGGGCGATAGGCGCCGCGCGTGGCGGGCGTACCCTTGCTGCCGTAGCAGTCGTACTCCGTGCCCTGGTAGTG
>CABUUE010000201.1 GCA_902494685.1 uncultured Collinsella sp. | reverse complement strand
CTGGCCCAGATGCTCAAGGCCTGGGTCGTCGTGTGGGTCGGCAATTTTGTCGGTGCCCTGTTCATCGTCTTTTTGGTGTACATGGCCGGCATCTATAAGCTTAACGGCGAGGCGGTCGCCAACTCCATGGTGAGCGTCGCCGCCGGCAAGGTGACGATCGACTGGGTGACGATCTTCTTCCGTGGCATCCTGTGCAACATTTTTGTGTGCCTTGCCGTGTGGATCGGTACCGCCGGCAAGACCGTGGTCGATAAGGTTGTGGGCATTTTGCTGCCGATCGCTGCCTTTGTGGCCTGCGGTTTTGAGCACTGCGTTGCCAACATGTACTTTTTGCCCATGGGCGCCGTGATGCATGCATGCGGTTATGGTGCCGAGGTCGCCGGGGCCGATGCACTCAACGTCGCGGGCATTGCGTTTAACCTATCCGCCGCCACGCTGGGCAACATCGTGGGCGGCGCGGTCCTGATCGCGCTCGGCTACTGGTTTATCTACGCCAAGAAGTCCGAGGCGTAAGGTACCGTCTGTTTGACGTTGGGCCTCCCGCGGGGCGTTGCCGTGCGGGAGGCTTTTTGGGTCTGGGGCTCGTTGCCGGGTTGTTGGCCTGTTGTGTTTGGCTTGTGAAAGGGGTAATCGAGATGGCATCTGCTGTGGAGCGTGACGGTCGCGCTGTGGTGACCACATGCGGGGGATGCTATGCCGATTGCGCCTTTGCGGCACGCGTTGAGGACGGTCGCGTGGTGGCCGAGTTGCCGGTGCCGGGGCACCCGTGCGCGGCACGAGCCCTGTGCGCCCGCGGACGGCATCGTCTGGCAATGCCGTTTGACGAGCGCGACCGCATTTTGCACCCCATGCGCCGCCGCCAGGATGGCTCGGGTTTCGATGCCGTGAGCTGGGACGAGGCGTTCTCGGATATTGCGGAGCGCCTCGCGGAGATTATTGACGAGCATAGTGCCCGTGTGCTGGGCATGACGCTCGGCGTGCCCTCGTTCGACCGCTACTGGGCGTATCGTTTTATGCATGCGCTGGGTTCGCCCAACGTATACGGTGCCGATGGTGCCTGCGAGGTAAGCCGACTTACCGGTTGGGAGCACAGCCTGGGCTATAGTCCCGCCTCCGACCTGGCGCATACCGACTGCATCATGTACCTGGGGCGTTCCATTGTCGATTCGTCGACGATGGGGGCCGTCGATGCGCTCAACGGTGCGCGCCGGCGCGGGGCGAAAATCATCGTGGTTGACCCTCGGCGCAGCGGCTCGGCCGCGCTTGCCGATCGCTGGCTCCGCGTGCGCCCGGGCTGCGATTTGGCCCTGCTGTTGGGCATTGCGCATGTGCTGATTGCCGAGGACCTGTACGACCATGACTTTGTGGCCCGCTATACCACGGGTTTTGATGAGCTGGCGCAGGCGGCTGGCGCTTGGACGCCCGGGTGGGCCGAGTCCATGTGCGACGTACCGGCAGATGACATCCGCGCGACGGCACGCGACCTGGCTGCTGCGGCGCCTGCCGCCGTGGTCGACGCGGGCTTTCACGGTGGCATCGGCATTGCGTATGCCAACAGCACCCAGACGGCGCGCGCTATCTGCCTGGTCGATGTGCTGTTGGGCTGCCTGGGGCATGTGGGCGGTGCGCTCAACCCGCCGACCCCGCTCGCGCTGGGCGACTTGGACCCTGCACGCTTTGAGACGCCGCCGGTGCCGCGTGTGCCCAAGTTGGGTTCCGAGCGTTATCCGCTCGTCGATCCGGTGCGCGGCCTGTGCACGACCATCGGCCAATCGATCCTCGCCGGCGACCTGCGCGGACTCATCGTCTATGCCAGCAACCCCGGTGCGGGTTACGGCAACGCCGATGCGTGGCTTGGTATCTTGCAACAGCTCCACCTGCTCGTGACGATCGATATCCGCTGGTCCGAGACGGCGCGTGCGTCCGACTATGTGCTGCCCGACGTGACGTATCTGGAGGCCGACCGCGGCGTCGGTACGGTCGTGGGCCGCAACGATGCGCGCGTGTTCTATCGCAACGCCGTGCTGCCGGTCTTGCATGATGACACGCGTCCCGGCCGGGAAATCTTTGCCGGCTTGGCTGCTGCCTGCGGCGTGGGCGAGTATTTTGACTTTACGCCCGACGACTTGGCGGCAGCCCAGGTGGCTCCGTTTGGGATCGACCTCACTGCGCTCAAGGAGCGCGGTTGGGCAGACGCGGGCGTGCCGCTGCCGCCGCGTACGGGCAAGCCGGTGGTTCCGCTCGACGGCGGCAAGATTGCGCTGGCAAACGACGTGTGGGAGCGCGTCGGCTTGGGTCGTGTTCCCGGCTGGGTTGCCCCCATGGTGGAGCCGGGGCCGGGAATGTTTCGCCTCATTAGCGGCAACCGGCCCTTTGAGTCGCACACTTCGCGCAGACTTGCTGCGGCGGGTGCTGCCGAGGCAGGTTCCGACTTGGACGCCGTGCAGATGAATGCCGACGTCGCCGAGCGCATGGGTATCGCCAACGGCGAGGTCGTCGAGCTGGTGAGCGACATGGGCCGCGACCGCGTGCGCGTGGAGACCACGCCCTATCTGCATCCGGCGTGCATCTTTACGTCGGCGGCTCCGGGCGGGCGTTCGTTTGGCGCTGGCGCGGATGGCGCCCAGGCACTTGGCGTCGGCCCGCTCGACCACACGCCGCTGCGCTGGGATCCCATTACGGGAGCCGCGCTCACCCAGGAAAATGCCGTTCGCGTGGAAAAGATTGCTGCGCGCGGGGATAATGACGAGTAATTGACTCAGCCGATGCGTTCGACTGATTTACGTTTGTTTTGAAAGGCCGTACATGAGCGATAGCCAGAACATTTCCGATGAGGTGCGCGCCCGTCTGCGCGCCATTCCCTCCGTCAACGAGCTGCTCGCCGAGTGGCCGGTGGTGAAGGCGGCGGGGGAGACGTGTGATGCGGTAGTACATGCCGCCGTCACGGCCGTGCTCGACGAGGAGCGCGCCGCCATTCGCGCCGGCGCCGCCCCACGCTCAAAACGCGAGCTGGCGTCGGCTATCGAATTCCGTGCGCATCGTTCTGCGCTGCCGAGCCTGCGTCCAGCCGTCAACGCCACGGGTGTGGTCATCCACACCAATCTGGGTCGCGCCCCGCTTGCGGAATCGGCTGCCAAGGCCGTGGCCGAGGTCGCGCGCGGGTACAGCACGCTCGAGTACAGCGTCGACACCTGCTCGCGCGGGTCGCGCAAGG
>CABUUE010000200.1 GCA_902494685.1 uncultured Collinsella sp. | reverse complement strand
GGTGCCACCTTTCGATATAAAAAACGCGGCGCTCCGACAAGAGCGCCGCGCGATACGGGCCATCAGATTGCAAAAGTGTAACGCTTACAAACCCCGTATTGGTTCAATTTAGCCAACCTTAGTCAATTGCATTGAGCGCGTCGATCTGCGCAAGCCACAGACGCGAGCTGGCGTCACTCGGCATACGCCAATCGCCGCGCGGGCTGAGCGTCACCGAGCCCACCTTGGGGCCGTCGGGCAGGCAGCTTCGCTTAAACTGCTGGGCAAAGAAGCGGCGGTAGAACGTACGCAGCCACGTGTGGACGGTCTTGACGTCGTAGACGCCCTCGAAGCTCTTGAGCGCCATGCGGTAGATCTTGCCCGGCTCAAAGCCAAAACGCAGCAGGTAGTAGAGGAAGTAGTCGTGCAGCTCGTACGGGCCCACCAAATCCTCGGTCTTCTGCGCAATCTCGCCGTCGCCCGTGGGCGGCAGAAGCTCGGGGGACACCGGCGTATCGAGGATATCGAGCAAGACCTCGGCAATGCGCCCGCCAAAGACATCGGCGGCATAGCGCACCAGATGGCGCACAAGCGTCTTGGGCACGCTCGCGTTGACGGCGTACATGCTCATGTGGTCGCCGTTATAGGTAGCCCAGCCGAGCGCCAGCTCCGACAGGTCGCCCGTGCCGATGACAAAACCGCCAGCCTGGTTGGCCAGATCCATCAGAATCTGCGTACGCTCGCGCGCCTGGCTGTTCTCGTAGGTCACGTCCTGCACAGCCGGATCATGCTCGATATCCTTAAAGTGCTGTTCCACGGCCGCGTGAATCGAAACCTCACGGAAGCTCACACCCAGGTCGCGGGCAAGCGACTCGGCATTCGACTTGGTGCGATGCGTCGTGCCAAAACCTGGCATGGAGACCGCCGTGATACCCGTGCGCGGCAGCCCCAGCGCATCGAAGGCACGCACGGTCACAAGCAGTGCCAACGTGGAGTCCAAGCCACCCGAAAGGCCGATGACCGCAGCCTTGGTACCTGTGTGGGCGAGGCGGGTCTTGAGGCCAGCAGTCTGCAGATTGAGGATCGTCTCGCAGCGCTCAGCCAGGTCACCATGGTCGGCAGGCACGAAGGGCGCGCGGGAGAAGACACGGTCGATGTCGAGCGCATCGCGCAGGACAGGATCTTCGGCCAGCACGCCCTCAAACGAAAACTCAACGGTCACGGCCTCCGGCGCATCGTCCGAGCGCGTCCATGTCGTCGAGCGACGGCGCTCGGCAACCAACCGGTCAAGATCGACGTCGGCGACGGCCATATCGCAAGTGAGGAGCTTCGTCGCGGCAAGCTTAGAGCCGTTTTCGTAGACGAGGTTCTCGCCCGCAAAGACCATGTCGGTCGTGGACTCGCCCTCGCTCGCGTCCGCGTAGGCATAGGCGCAGTACAGGCGCGCGCTCTGGTTGGAGATTAGGCTGCGGCGGTAATCTGCCTTACCGATAATCTCGTCCGAAGCCGACGGATTGAGAATCACCGTCGCACCGGCAAGCGCCATCTCGGTCGAAGGGGGCGCCGGCACCCACAGATCCTCACAGACCTCAACGCCCAGCACCAGGTCCTCGGCGTCCTCATCACAGCAACGGTAGACAAGCCCCGAACCCAGCAGGACCGGACCCTGACCGGCAAAATCAACCCACACGGGATCTGCGGGCGCCGGAGCAAACCAACGGCGCTCATAGAACTCGCCATAGTTGGGCAGATACTTCTTGGCCGTGAGGCCCAAAAGCGCGCCCGCGCAGCACACGGCCGCGCAGTTGTAGATGTTCTCAGCCACCGCAACGGGAAGACCGACCGTAAAGACGATCGGCAGCTCACGGGTTTCATCGAGGATGTGCACCAGCGCCGCTTCGCAGGCATGCAGCAGCGTGCGGTTATGGAACAGATCGGCCGCGGTATAGCCGGTCAGGTTAAGCTCGGGCAGCACCAGCGCGCGAACGCCGCGCTCGGCAGCCTCGCGAACAGCCGCCAGCGCAACCTCGGCATTGCCCTCGACATCGGCCACGCGAATCCGCGGCGACGCCGCGGCCACACGCAAAAAGCCATCAGACTGAGAAAGGTGAAGATTCATAAGAATGCTCCCGTGCGTAGACGTCATTCAACACAATTAGCAAGCCCTATTGTAGTTCAACCGCCGGGTGCAACCGCATCCCACCAACTTGGTGAGCTATTGATGAGTTGATGGTATCTGTTAAATGTCACGTACGATTCACATCTGGTGGGTACCCTGATGGCTACACGAAACGAAGCAGATTTACACCGG
The DNA here is from genome assembly GCA_902494685.1 of uncultured Collinsella sp. Taxonomy (GTDB): domain Bacteria; phylum Actinomycetota; class Coriobacteriia; order Coriobacteriales; family Coriobacteriaceae; genus Collinsella. The sequence goes on along the minus strand of CABUUE010000200.1, from coordinate 929 downwards.
GAGGACCCCGTATGACAACCAAGTACACCGACGCGCCGCGCACGCGCGTCATGACACCAGCCGCGCTCAACAACGGCGTTCACGAAAACCATTCCATCGGACAGACCATGGCCATCGCACCCAAAAAGGGCCTGTTCGACGACATTTCCATTCCCCAGATCATCGCCGGCGCCGCAGCTGCCGCCACGAGCGTGGCGCTTGCTTCAAAGATCGGCATTGCCGGCTCGGTGATTGGCGCCGCCGTGAGCTCGGTCATCACCGTTGTGTCTTCGCAGGTCTACCGCCACTTTATCTCTGCCAGCGCCGAAGCCCTCAAAGGTACGCACGCCGACGTCGACTACCCCGCCGGCGCCTATGAGCCCGTTGAATTTAATGCCGAGGAGCACCTGGGCGGCGCCGCGACCACGCAGGAAATGCGCCAGGTTGCGGGACGCGCGACCACGGCACGCGTCGCCCCTAACAGCCTGCGCGCCAAAGCCGCGGCAGAGCGCAGCCAGACGCAAAAGAAGGTCATCATCTTCTCGATCGCCATCGCCATCGTCGCGGTCATCGCCTGCGCCGGCGCCATCCTTATCACCACCGCCGGTGAGGGTCTGGGCGAGCGCCCCGAGCCAATCCTTTCGTCGCGCACGACCGAGAGCGATGCAAATGGCAACACCCAGTCGCAAGATCAGCAGGCACAGGCGGACGGCACGCAAGACAGTTCTACCTCTACCGATTCGTCCTCGAACACCCAAAACCAATCGCAGGGCACCGATTCCTCTACGGCCAACAGTGGCACGCCGTCCGGCACGACCGACTCAAGCCAAACGACTGACGGTTCACAGCCGAGCACGGGCGGCCAGACAAGCGACACCACTTCAGGAACGGGCACAGCAGACAGCAGCAACACCAACAGCTCGAACAGCTCGAGCGGAACCGCGTCTGGC
>CABUUE010000199.1 GCA_902494685.1 uncultured Collinsella sp. | reverse complement strand
GCGCCGAGCGCGTCCTGAAGGGTGCGTCCGCATGGGTAGCGTAGCGTTTCTGTTTGCCGGCCAGGGTGCCCAACACCCCGCGATGGGCGTCGACCTGGTCGAGGCATCGCCGGCGGCCGCCGAGGTGTTCACCATTGCCGACGAGGTGCGCCCGGGGACCAGCGAGCAGTGCCGGAGCGCCTCCAAGGAGGAGCTCTCGCAGACCGAGAACACGCAGCCTTGCGTGTTCGTGCACGACCTGGCTGTCGCCGTCGCCCTGCGCGAGCGCGGCGTGGTGCCTGCCGCCTGTGCGGGATTCTCGCTGGGCGAGGTCGCTGCACTCACCTTTGCGGGGGCATTCGATACGCGAGCGGGTTTTGAGCTCGTGTGTGAGCGCGCGGCATTGATGGCCACGGCGGCCGAGCGTCACCCCGGCGGCATGCGCGCCGTCATCAAACTTGATGCTGCGCAAGTCGAGAACCTGGCTGCGCAGGCCGGCGAGGACTGCTGGCCGGTCAACTACAACAGTCCGCAGCAGACGGTTGTGGCCGGAGCGCCCGATGCGCTGCAGACCCTCGACGTCCTAGTAAAAGAGGCTGGCGGCCGCGCCATGAAGGTCGCGGTGTCGGGTGCATTTCATAGCCCCTATATGGCCGAGGCGACCTGTGGCCTTGCCGCATATATTGAGGCCGGTCACGCGCCGTCTCCGTTGCTCATTCCTGTTTTGGCAAATATGACAGCGGCGCCCTATCCGGCGGACCCCCAGACGGCATCGGATGTCTTGGCCAATCAGGTGAGCAATGCCGTGCGCTGGGTCGATACGCTGCATGCTCTGCAGGATCAAGGCATCGACACATTTATTGAGGTCGGCCCCGGCAAAACGCTGTCCGGCCTGATCAAGCGTACGTTGAGCGACGTTCGTGTGTATTCGTGCGAGACGGCCGAGCAGGTCGCAGCTATTGCCGACGAGCTCGCATAGTCCACAGGGCTGTAACCCGAAAGGAATGACATGGGCAACTTGAACAATGGCGCGCTCGAGCGCAACGACTCACGTCGCGTGGCACTGGTCACGGGCGGCTCGCGGGGTATCGGCCGCGCCTGCGCTATCGGTCTGGCGGAGGATGGCTACGATATCGCCGTCGTCTATGCCGGCAGCGTCGATGCGGCGCGCGAGACGTGCGACGCCTGCGAGGCGGCTGGCGCCACGGCGCGCTCATATCAATGTGACGTGGCCGACCCCGCTGCCGTCAACGCGTGCGTGGAAGCGGTCCTCAACGACTTTGGCTCCATTTGGGCGCTCGTCAACAACGCTGGCATCACCCGCGATGGCCTGCTCATGCGCATGGGCGATGACGCCTTCGATCGCGTGCTCGATGTCAATCTTAAAGGAACGTTTAACACGACGCGTGCGCTCACCAAGACCTTTATGCGCCAGCGCGGCGGCTGCGTCGTCAACATGAGCTCGGTTGTGGGCCTGATGGGCAATGCCGGGCAGGCCAACTACGCTGCCTCCAAGGCGGGCGTGATCGGCCTGACCAAGGCGGTGGCGCGCGAGCTTGCGCCCCGCGGTGTACGAGTGAACGCGGTCGCCCCCGGGTTTGTCGAGACAGATATGACGGCAAAGCTTTCGGAAAAGGTTCGTGCGGCAACCGAGGAGCAGATTCCCCTTAAGCGCATGGCGCGCCCCGAGGAAGTGGCCGGCGTGGTGCGCTTTTTGGCGAGCGATGCGGCTTCCTACATTACGGGCGAGGTTGTACGCGTTGACGGCGGAATGGCGATGTAGAAATCAGGGCCGAAGAACGGCTTGGATGAGGAGACCATGATGGAACAGAGAGTTGCAATCACCGGCATAGGTGCCGTATCGCCGCTCGGCAACACCGCGCTTGCCACCTGGGCGGCAATGTGCGCTGGCACGTGCGGCATCGGCCCGATTACGCACTTCGATACCGATGCATTTGCCGTCAAGGTGGCGGCCGAGGTCAAGGGCTTTGACGGCAACGAGTACTTTGGCAAGCGTGACGCCAAGCATCTGGACCCCTGCGTTCAGTTTGCGATGGCGGCTTCGGACGAGGCAATGCACGATGCGGGCTTTGATGTCGAAGGCGCCATCGATCGCGAGCGCCTGGGCGTCTACGTGGGCTCGGGCGTGGGCGGCATGACGACGCTCGTCGATAACGTCCATACGATTGCCGACCGTGGGCCCCGCCGCGCATCGCCTTACATGATCGCGATGATGATCCCCAACATGGCATCGGGCAACATCGCAATCCGTCACAAAGCAAAGGGGCCGACCCTGCCCGTGGTGACCGCGTGCGCCACCTCGGCCCATGCGGTGGGCGAGGCGTTCCGCGCCATCAAGCACGGCTATGCCGACGCGATCCTCGCGGGCGGCGCCGAGGCTGCAATTATCCCCGATGCCGTTGCGGGCTTTACATCCTGTCGTGCTCTCACCACTAATCCTGACCCGTCGACGGCATGCCGTCCGTTCGATGCAGACCGCGACGGCTTTGTGATGGGCGAGGGTGCCTGCGTGCTGGTACTCGAGAGCATGGAACATGCGCAGGCGCGCGGTGCGCACATTTATGCCGAGGTCGTGGGCTACGGCAACACCGATGATGCCTATCACATCACGAGCCCCGATCCCGAGGCTGCCGGCATTGCCCGCGCGATATCGCTGGCGGTTGCCGAGGGCGACGTTAAGCCTTCCGAGGGTCTCTACATCAACGCTCACGGCACCTCGACTAAACTCAACGATTCGTCCGAGACGGCGGGCATCAAGCGTGCGCTCGGCGAGGACGCGGCACGCGCCGCGCACGTCTCGTCGACCAAGTCGATGACCGGCCACATGATCGGTGCTACGGGTGCCATCGAGGTCATGGCCTGTGCCATGGCGCTCGAGCAGGGCGTGGTGCCGCCGACCATTAACTACCGCACGCCCGATCCCGCCTGCGATCTTGACTACACACCCAATCGCGCGGTTCGCGCCGACCTTACCTGGGCGCTTTCGACCAACCTGGGCTTTGGCGGGCACAACGCCGCCATCGCGCTGCGTAGATATACGAGGAGCTAGAGCATGGATTCCAAAAGACTTGCCGAGATAGCCGATGTTATGGAGGACCGCGGCCTCACGCGCGTACGCGTTGAGGAGCCCGATGGCACCGCGGTCGAGCTCGAGCGCGCGAGTGCAGCGCAGCCGGTTGCCGTGCCCATGCCTATGCCGGGTGCCATGGCCGCTCCAGTTGCAGCTC
>CABUUE010000198.1 GCA_902494685.1 uncultured Collinsella sp. | reverse complement strand
GGCGTATAGGATTCGAACCTATGACGTTCTGATTCGTAGTCAGACCCTCTATCCAGCTGAGGTAACGCCGCAGCGCAAGACATATAAAACCACTTTAGCTTATTGGAGTCAAGCACAATCTCAAACTTTTTTGTGGAACGCAGTTTTGTCATGCTGCTCCGCATATACCGCTGTTCCCCGTACGATCGATTGGCTTTTCGATCACGTCAAACTTAGCATCAAGTTCCCTCAGGAGCGATCTCACACGCCAGGCACAATCATAATCGGCAAACGAGATGCTCAGCATGCGCGCGACCTGGTTGGAAGTCCCAACTCCATAGAAGTGCTCCAGGGCCACAAGCCCCTCGTGCGTCACAAAGGTCTCGACCACATGCGGCGACTCCTCAAAGCACCATTGGGTCAACGGACCCTCACTCGCCTGTCGAACCACCAGGCCACCCATGCCAGACGGCTCACACGTTACAAGCAGGTACTCCCCGCCCTCGTCGCTCTCAAACAAAACCACCCGATCATCAAACAACTCCATCGCGTCCCCTTTCTCTCGCTCTTATTTAGCAAAAGCATAGCAGGTAGATGGCTGTATACAGAACAGTTGTTCGTGTGTTTTCTATTGAGCTGTCCGCACGGCATGGTATGGACCTACGCACAAAATAGGGCGCCCCCGAAGGAGCGCCCTTGCATATCCCCTATGCAGCCAAGTTACGCGACCGGCTCGATCTTCTCGAGACCGCCCATGTAAGGACGAAGAACCTCGGGGATCGTGATGGTGCCGTCGGCGTTCTGGTAGTTCTCCAGGATGGCGGCCATGGTGCGGCCAGCCGGCAGGCCGGAACCGTTGAGGGTGTGCAGATAGCGCGAGCCCTTGAAGTTCTCGGGGTCGCGATACTTGATGTTGGCGCGACGGGCCTGGAAGTCGCCGCAGTTAGAGCAGGAGCTGATCTCCTTGTAGGCGTTGTAGCTCGGCAGCCAGACCTCGATGTCGTAGGTCTGACGGGCAGAGAAGCCCAGGTCGCCGGTGCACAGGCTAATCACGCGATACGGAAGGCCCAGCTGCTGCAGCAGGTACTCGGCCTCGGCGGTCATGCTCTCGAGCTCCTCGTCGGACTCCTCCGGCTTGGCAAACTTGACCATCTCGACCTTGTCGAACTCGTGCTGGCGGATGATGCCGCGGGTGTCGCGACCAGCGGAGCCGGCCTCCTCGCGGAAGCAGGGGGTGAAGGCGGTGTAGCGACGCGGCAGGGTGTCGGCGTCGAGAACCTCGCCGGCGTGCAGGTTGGTAAGCACGACCTCGGCGGTAGGGATCAGGAAGTTATCGCCCGAGACGTGATAGGCGTCGTCCTCGAACTTGGGCAACTGACCCGTGCCAAACATGGTCTGACGCTTGACGACGATGGGCGGCCACCACTCCTTAAAGCCACGGCTGGTGTGCGTATCGAGGAAGAAGTTGATGAGGGCGCGCTCCAGGCGGGCGCCGGCGCCACCGAGAACGGTAAAGCGGCTGCCGGAGAGCTTGTTGCCACGCTCGAAGTCGAGGATGTCCAGATCGGTGCCCAGATCCCAGTGCGGCTTAAAGTCGAAGTCGAACTCGCGCGGGGTGCCCCAGCGGCGACGCTCGATGTTCTCGTCCTCGTCCTTACCGTACGGGGTGGCATCGCACGGAATGTTGGGCAGGTGAGCCATGAAGCCGTACTGCTCCTGCTCGAGAGCGGTGCGGCGCTCGGCCAGACCGTCAATCTTCTCGTTGACGGCGCGCACGGCCTCCTTGGCGGCCTCGGCCTCGTCCTTCTTGCCCTCCTTCATCAGGGCGCCGATCTTCTTGGACTCGGCATTGCGCGTAGCCTGGAGCTCCTCGACCTCGGTGATGACGGCACGGCGCTCGTCGTCGAGCTCAAAGAACTTCTCGCGATCCCAAGACGTCTGGCGGTTAGCCATGGCGACATCGATGGCATCGGGGTTCTCGCGAACAAACTTGATATCAAGCATTAGATCCTCCGGCGATATACATTCCATTTAGGTTGCAACCTTGTACATGTATGGGCAAGTATATACTTATGAGCGTTTACGACCCAACTCAACTACGCAAGAAGGCACCCAATGGACGCAGTTTTTTCCTTTTTGTTTGGCACCCGCACCGGTTTTGCCATCCTTTTCGCCGGCGGCATCCTGTTATTTGCGATTCTTGCCTTTGTAATGGAGAAGCGTACCCATAAGATGTACGTCGACCGCGGACCCAAGTCCGAGGATGAGGAAGACAGCTTCTGGGACTAACCTGCCAAAAAGGGACAGGTTTATTTTGGTCGGTTTTATCTGGGCAAACGCAAGCGCCCCGCAACTGGAATTGAGCCAGTTGCGGGGCGCTTTTCGCACATACGACAAAACCGCAGGAAAAACCTGCCAAAATAAACCTGTCACTAAATGGCAGGTTTTACTGGAGAGTTGCGTCGATTGCCTTGACCAGGGCACTGCGCATGCCGGCGTCCTCGAGCGCAACGACGCCCTTGATGGTGGCACCACCGGGCGAGCATACGGCATCCTTCATCGCCGCAGGATGCTGGCCAGTTGCAAGCTGCAGCTTTGCCGTACCCAGCACCATCTGGCTCACAATGCGATAGGCATCGGCACGCGGGATACCGTGCTTGACCGCTGCATCGCCCAGGGCCTCGATTGCCATGGCGACAAATGCCGGAGCGCAACCACCCACCGTGCCGCCCACAAACAGCAGGCTCGTATCGAGCTCGACCACCGCACCGAGCTTGCCAAGCAGATCAAGCACCACTGCGCTCTGCTCATCACTAAGCGTGGAAGCCTTCTCGCAGGCGATGACGCCCTCGCCCACCGAAACCGGTGTGTTGGGCACCGTCGAGATGTGCGCGACGCCCGGCAGGACCTGCTCCCACTTGGCACTGTCCCAAGTCCAGGCAACCGACAGAACGACCTTGTCGGCAAGAATGTCCTTGAGCGGGGCGAATACCTTCTCGATCATGTACGGTTTGACCGCAGCGACCACGATATCGGATGCGGCGATAACCTCGGCGGCATCGTGACAGGCGACCATGCCGCGCGCCTCGCAGCGCTCAACCAGTGCGTCGTAGCGACCCGCGCAGGCGCACATGTCGCTCACAGCTACACCGGCAGCGATCCAGCCATCGGCCATAGCGCTCGCCATATTGCCAAAACCGACAAATCCAATCTTCATATCTCATAGTCCTTCCAGACACATTCCTCAAAACGAAAGGTATTGTCCCACGCCATTGTTTCGTATTG
>CABUUE010000197.1 GCA_902494685.1 uncultured Collinsella sp. | reverse complement strand
TCGGTAGGCAAGGTTAACCTGTTCGAAGCCGTCGAGCGCTGCTCCGACCTGCTGATTCGCCGCGGCGGGCATGCCGGTGCGGTGGGCGTTACCATCGAGGCATCTAAGCTCGATGAGTTTCGTCGGCGTCTTTCCGCCGTGTTGTCCGAGCTTCCCGCCGAGGACTTTGAGGACACCGACGAGGTTGCCGCCACGGTCGACCTTTCCGAATTGAATATCGAGACCATCGAGCAGATTTCCCGCCTTGAGCCGTTTGGCCAGGGTAATAAGGTGCCGCTGCTGGCTGCCGAGGGCGTGACGATGTGTGACCGCGCCGTGGTGGGTAAGACCGGCGAGCATATGCGTTTCGTGGCGACGGATGGCGCCGCAAGTGTGCCGGCCATCATGTTTCGTGTGCCGCAGATCGACAGGCTTATCAATTGCGACAGCGCCGTCGACTTGGTGTTCGAGGCCGTTGCCGAGCATTGGCAGGGGCGCGTGAAGCCCAAACTCATGATCAAAGATGTCTTGCTACGCGATGCCACGGCGCCCAATATCGACGATCCGGCATGTGAGCTTCGCCGCGGCGTACAACCGGCGGATTCTGGCCTGCGCCTGGAGTCGCGTAAACGCGAAACGCTCGCTCAGCTTTCCTATACCGAGCTCACGCGCTCGCTCATTCACAGCTTTATCGGATCGAACCAGCCGCACCGCGCACAGGTCGAGGCCCTTGTCGCCCTGGCCGACCACCAGAGCGTTTTGGCCGTTATGGGAACGGGCCGCGGCAAGTCTCTGATTTTTCATGTACATGCCGCACGCGAGGCGGTCCTTCGCGGGCGTGCGAGCATCTTTGTCTATCCGCTGCGTGCACTCGTTGCCGACCAGGCCTATCACCTTTCCTCGACGATGGCCGCGCTCGGCATTGGCGTTGGCGTGCTGACCGGCGAGACCGTGGAGGCGGCGCGCGATGACGTGTTTGCCGGTCTGGCTTCGGGCCGCACCGGCATCGTTCTCACGACGCCGGAGTTCCTGTCTATCCATCGCGATCGCTTTGCGCGTTCTGGACGTATTGGCTTTGTCGTTATCGATGAGGCACACCATGCCGGTCTTGCCAAAGGCGGCGACCGGAGCGCCTACCTTGACATGCCCGATATTCTCAAAGCCCTGGGCGATCCCGTTGTCATGGCGGCAACGGCTACCGCGACGGCCCCAGTCGTGGCGGAGCTTGCTCGTGTATTGCCGATTACCAGGACGGTGGTCGACGAGACCGTTCGCGAGAACCTACAACTCGAGGACGACCGTGACCTTGCGAGCCGCGAAAATCGCCTGGTGTCGATCGTGGCGACGGGGGAGAAGACCGTTATCTACGTGAACTCGCGCGACCAGTCCGTGGCGCTTGCCAAGACGTTGCGCAAACGCGTGCCCGACTGCGCGACCCATATTGCGTTCTATAACGCCGGGCTTGCGCGCTCCGATCGCCGCCGTGTCGAGGAAGCCTTTAGAGACGGAAGTCTCAGCTGCATCGTTTCAACTTCGGCCTTCGGTGAGGGCGTCAACCTGCCCGATATCCGCCATGTCGTGCTCTACCACATGCCGTTTGGTGCGATTGAGTTTAACCAGATGAGTGGCCGTGCCGGCCGCGATGGACAGCCCGCCGTGATTCACTTGCTCTATTCGTCGCGTGACGCTCGTATTAATGAGCGCCTGCTCGATTGTTACGCGCCCGAGCGCGATGAGCTTGCCACTCTCTATCGAGCGCTGCAGACCATGTGGCGCTCCAACCGTGGCAAGACGGGGGACGATTCATTCTGCGCGAGCGATATCGACATTGCGCAGATGTGTCTTGCCATCGATGCCCGCACGCCGGTCGACGAGCGCTCGGTGGAAAGCGGCCTGGGAATCTTCGAAGAACTCGGTTTCTGCCGCGTTTCGGGGTTTGACGATACGCGTCGCATCGCGATGGCGGAAAACCCCGGTCGCGTGCAATTAAGCAGGTCAATTCGCTATTTGGAGGGCTTGCGCTCGCGCATGGAGTTCACGGCTTTTCGGAGCTGGGCGCTCGATTCGTGCGCTTCTGATATGCTAGCCAAAGTTAATCGCCCGATCGTACCGCGGGCCTAGGGGAAGGGGACCTCGATGGACGCCGCAGCCCGTACCGCCCATGATTCCACCCTCCAGCCGTTTTCGGAGATGGAGCACTATAAGCATGCCGATGAGCTGCCGCCCGAGATTATGGCGGACAGCTACGACAAGCTGGAGCGTCTGTGCCTCAAATATATGAACGAGGACGACTTCTCCAATGTGGAGCAGGCCTACTGCTTTGCTGCCGAGAAGCACTGCAACCAAAAGCGGCGCTCGGGTGAGATGTACATTAACCATCCCGTCGAAGTAGCTATCATTCTGGCTGACCTCAAGATGGACTGCGATGTGGTGTGCGCCGCGTTGCTGCACGATACCGTCGAGGACACCGAGACCTCGCTTGCCGATGTTTCGGGTCTGTTTGGCGAAACCGTGGCAGGGCTCGTCGACGGCGTGACCAAGCTCACCAACATTGAAGTCGACAGCATGGACGAGAAGCAGGCCCTCACGCTGCGCAAGATGTTCCTCGCCATGTCCAAGGACATCCGCGTCATCATCGTCAAGCTCGCCGACCGCCTGCATAACATGCGCACGCTTGCCGCTCTGCGCGAGGACCGCCGCCTGTTTAAGGCACGCGAGACCATGGACGTGTACGCGCCTTTGGCCGACCGCCTGGGCATGAGTTCAATCAAGTGGGAGCTCGAGGACCTGTCCTTTTTCTACTTGGAGCCCGATGCCTACCAGCGCATCGCGCGCATGGTATCCGAGTCGCGCGAGGTTCGCGAGCGTTATCTGGCCGAGACCATCAAGACGCTCACCGATGAGCTCAATCGCATTGGTCTTGAGGGCTTTCAGATCAACGGTCGTTCCAAGCACTATTGGTCCATCTATCAAAAGATGAAGCGCAAGGGCAAGGAGTTCTCCGAGATTTACGACCTGGTGGCGCTGCGCGTCATCACTCATTCGGTGCGCGATTGCTATTCCACGCTTGGTGCCGTGCATACCCTGTGGCATCCCATGCCCGGTCGTTTTAAAGACTATATCGCCATGCCCAAGGTCAATAACTACCAATCGCTTCACACGACGGTTATCGGCCCCACGGCCCGTCCGCTCGAGATTCAGATTCGAACCTACGAAATGCACGAGCAGGCCGAGTACGGCATTGCCGCCCACTGGCTGTATAAGAAATCGGGCGGATCGTCTGCGTCTAAG
>CABUUE010000196.1 GCA_902494685.1 uncultured Collinsella sp. | reverse complement strand
TGTGGTGTGCTGTCGACCCGAGGGTTTTGGCAAGAGCATGAACTTGTCGATGCTCAAGGCTTTTCTGGAGTGTCCTGCGGTCGGCCGCGCTGGTCAGAGTTTGTTTGCCGATGCTCAGATTTGGGATGCGAACGGCGGGCGCTATCGGGATGAGTATGCTTGCTATCCGGTGATATCGCTGGACTTTTCTGGCGCTGCGAGGCGTGGCCCCGCTGTTGCCGGCGTCGTGCGCGATGCCCTTTCGGGCGAGTGCGCTCGCTTGTTGGCGCTCTTGGAGGCTCCGGATTTAGCTCGAGATAAGGTGCGTCACATCGAACGTGTCGCGCGTGGCGTGGCGAGCGCGGACGAGGTTGACTCGGTGCTCGGTGTGCTCATAGAGCTGCTGGAGATTGCCTGCGATGAGCAGGTTGTATTGCTCGTTGATGGGTACGATACGGCGTGGTCTCGCCGTGCGAGCGCGAGGGGCGCTTCCGGCGCCGATCCGGCAGGGCTATTCGATCGCGTGCTGTTCGACGCCATTGCCACTGCGCGCGATTCGTTGCGGCTGACGTGTCTGATGGGGGAGTATCCCGGCCCTGCCGAAGCGGCGCTTTCTTTGTATGGCTGCTCGTATTGTCTGTCGACGCCGCTTTCGATGTGGTGCGACCGTTGGTTCGGCTTTTCTGATGCCGAGGTCCAGGCTCTGTTGAATCATGCTGGGCGCGAGGAATACCTTGATGATGCGCGTGAATGGCTCGAGGGATATCGGTTTGGTAGGGCCTATTGCTCGAGTCCAGCGCGTGTGGTCGGTTTTCTAGACCGAGGCTGCACGGCGCCTGTGCGCGCCGATCTGTATGGGTATGCGGATTGCCTGAGTAGGGTAGTTGCCGGGTGGAATCTCGACCGCCTTTCGGTCTTGTTCGATTTGCTCCAGGCCCATGGGTGTGCTGAGGTCCCGCTTTGTTTAGGCACTGCAGAGCCAGATGTCTCGCCTGACGATGGCATGTGGACAGCGCTGTATCTGTCCGGTTTCCTAACGACAGATATGACTGAGGAGCCAGAGCATGGCGATCGCCTCCGTGTTTTGCGATTGCCTAATAAAGAGCTTCGCCAGGTCTTGCGTCTAGTGATTGTTGAGTGGTTTGAGTGCGCTGCCGAAGACATTCGAGACGTCGATGCGTTTCGCGACGGGCTGTGCCGTGGGAACGAGGATACCGTGAGGCGGGCGCTAAGCCGCATCCTGGGGGATGCGGGAATCGGTGAGACCGACCCAGATAAGCCGCTGCCATATCATCTGCTCTTGCAGGGGCTCTGCTTTGGCTTGCCGGGCTATGCCAATCCTGCCTCGAGGCGAAAGTGTGGCGCGGGTCGCTGGGACATCCAGGTTTTCCCTACGGGTGCTGTGTTCGACGTAGCAGACACGATTGGCATGCTGGACGAGCGACCGCTGATAACGATTAACTTGATGTATGACCCCGATGTGGATGCGCTGGGCCTGGAATTGCTGGCCGTGCAGTCGCTACTCGACATAGAGCGCGACGGCATCGACGAAATCCGTGTGTCGCGACCCGGCGTTGGCCGCATGCGCTGGGGGTTCGGTTTTGATGGGCAGCATGTGGCTACGGTGTGCCAGCTGCTTTAAGCGCCGAGGTGTTTCCGGCTTCCGTTACTCCGCGTCCTTCAGGGGCGGCATGGGCTTCCAGTTGGGATCCTTGACGATCTTGCGGGCGTCCTTCATGCCTCGGCGCAGCGCCGGAATACCGGTCTTAAAGCACTTATCGACCGCAGCCAGGCGAATGAACTCCTTGCAGAAGGTCGCGACGTTGCCCAGACGGAACAGCACGGGGTGATAGTCGCCGTAAATCTGCATGTAGCGGGCCAGATAACCGCGGTTGCGCATGATGTAGTAACGGTTGGTGTCGCTCGTAGAGTTGAGCTGGCGCTTGCCGGCGATATCCCAGTTAGAGACGGCGCGGGCGCGCTTGAGCACCAGGTCGGCCACAACGGCGGCGGGGAAGTGTTGGCTGGCTACGTAGCCGTAGCAGGCATCGTCGCCGTAGATAAAGAAGCGCGCATCGGGCAGGCCGATCTTGTCGACTACGCGGCGTGAGAACATGCCGCCCTCAAAGCACAGCTGGTTCATGGCGCGGTAGCCCTCGGGGCCCAGGTCCCACTTAGCGATGGGGTTGGGGATACCAAGCGAAAGGATGAGCTGGTACTGCCAAAAGAAGGCGCCGCCGTCAAAGTCCAGGCGCGAACCCTGGATGACATCGTAGCGGTCGGTCCACTTGGCAAGACGCTCGATACCTTCGGGGATGACGAGCACGTCGTCGTCCATGACCCAGAACCACTGGGCGCCCAGGTCGTAGGCGCATTTGGTGCCGGCGGAGAAGCCACCCGCACCGCCGCCGTTTTCGAGCTGCGGGGCGTAGATGACACGGTCGGTGTTACCCTGTGAATCGGGCTGATCGGTGTCGATGCCCCATAGGTTGGCCAGGCGCTCGTTGAATGCGGTGCACATGGCCTCGGTCTCGCGCGAATTCTCGTTATCGACAATCACGATGCGCCAGGGCGTTGCCGTGAGCTCGGTCATGGAGTCGAACAAGTTGGCCAGGAGTTCCTGACGCTTGTACGTAACGACGACGATGGCGAGCTTATCGATGGGAGCGGGAAGGGTTGAAGGCATGGGGCAATATATCCTTTCACGCGCGGCGGGCGAGCGCTGCACGGAAGCTATCGAATACGTCCTTGGGACTGTCCTATTGTAAAGGCTCGGCGCACCTTAGCGGCAAGCTTTGAATAAAACGCAGGAACCTGCCATGGGCCCGCCGCATGACGTGGGGCTGCTTTGCCCGCAAGAGGCTCCATAGATTATATAAACGCCCGCTGGCGCGCTGGCCCTTTGATACCATGAAACGACAGGTATTTCCTAAGGAGCACATTTGTCTACTAATTCCTCTGGCAGCCCTGTCCTGTCGCTGCTTATTCCCATCTACAACGTTGAGCGCTACCTGCGCGAGTGCCTCGATTCCGCCGTGGCGCAGACGCTCAAGGATATTGAGATCATCTGCATTAACGACGGGTCGACCGATAACTCGCCGGCGATTATCCGCGAGTATATGGAGCGCGATAGGCGCGTCAAGATGATCGACAAGGCCAACAGCGGCTACGGCGACTCGATGAACCGCGGCCTGGAGATGGCGCGCGGCAAGTACGTTGGCATCTTGGAGTCCGATGACTTTATGGTGCCCGACGCACTCGAAAAGCTTGTCTCGGCCGCCGATGGCAATAATGCTGACTTTGCGAAGGCGAACTTTGATTTCTA
>CABUUE010000195.1 GCA_902494685.1 uncultured Collinsella sp. | reverse complement strand
TGTCCAGGCCGCAGCCCGAGCCGATGATCTTCTTGGGATCGTAGCCGGTCAGGTGCCACAGCTCGGTGCACACGACGTCGCAGGGGTTGGAGATGCTCACGAAGATGCCGTCAAAGCCGGCGTCGACGATGCGCTTGGCAAAGGTGCGGGCGGCGTCGGTGGTAAAGAACAGCTCGCCGTCGCGGTTGCCGGCGGCCAGCGCGACCTTGCCGGCGGCGTTGACGATAACGTCGCAGCAGGCAAGCTCCTCGTAGTGGTCGTAGCAGTTGACGATCTTGGTGTTGTACGGGACAAACGAAAGGGAGTCGCGCAGGTCCTGGACCTCGGACGTCACCTTGGCCTCGTTGATATCGCACAGGTACAGCTCATCGGCAATGCCCTGCATGAGCAGGCTGTTGGCGACATGTGCTCCTACGTGGCCCTGGCCGACCACACCGATCTTACGCGTCTGGTACATATATGTATCCTTTCGGCCGAGTTTTTCGCGTCGAATCATTGTAGCGTCCTGCTGCCACTTTGCTAGGCTAAAGCGCCGTAGATTTTTGGGACATGCCTTAATCTCTACTTTTGGAGTGATTTGGGCCGCTGACGGCATCGCTGGGCGATGTGCTCGCGCGGATGGGGCCGCTCGTTGTACCATAACTGCAACTGACTCGTAAGGAGCATCCATGCCCATTCGCATCCCCGACGCCCTCCCTGCCGCCGCGCAGCTCGAGAGCGAGAACATCTTTGTCATGACCGAGTACCGCGCGCTGCACCAGGACATCCGTCCGCTGCGCGTGCTCATCCTCAACCTCATGCCCACCAAAATCGCCACCGAGACGCAGATTATGCGCAAGCTCTCCAACACGCCGCTGCAGGTGGAGGTGGACCTGCTGCGCACCAAGACGCACGAGGCCACGCATGTGAGCGCCGGCCACCTGGAGACGTTCTACCGCACGTTCGATGACATCCGCGACATCCACTACGACGGCCTGATCATCACGGGTGCCCCGGTGGAGCAGATGCCGTTCGAGGAGGTCGACTACTGGCCCGAACTCTGCCAGATCATGGATTGGTCCACCACGCACGTACACTCTACGCTGCACATTTGCTGGGGCGCGCAGGCCGGCCTGTACCATCATTACGGTATTCAGAAGCACGACCTGCCGGCAAAGGCGAGTGGCGTGTTCGAGCATTATCTGGTGAAGCCGCAAAGCCCGCTGGTCCGTGGCTTTGACGACCGTTTCTATGCCGTGCATTCGCGCAACACCGATGTGCGTCGCGAGGACGTGGAGGCCGAGCCGCAGCTTGAGGTCGTGGCCGTGTCCGACGAGGTGGGCCTGTACATCGTCAAGTCGACCGACAGCCGCCGCTTCTTTGTCTTTGGGCACCCCGAGTACGATACCGACACGCTGCGCTTGGAGTACGAGCGCGACGTGAAGCGCGGGCTCAACCCTCAGGTGCCGGCGCATTACTTCCCGGGCGACGACCCCACCGCCGAGCCGCGCAACGTCTGGCGCAGCCAGGCTCAGTTGCTCTACACCAACTGGCTCAACTACTACGTCTACCAGACCACGCCCTACGACCTGGCCCGCGCCGGCGAGGAGCACTAGGCTGCTGCGAGGCGCGCCGGCGGCTAGGCGCTGATGATGTTGAGCAGCGGTAGGTCGTGGGCATCGGTGGGGATGTGGTCGACGCGCTGTTCGTCAAAGGCAATGCCGACGATTTGACATACGGGTGAGAGCATGGGCAGGTAGCGGTCGTAGCAACCGCCGCCGTAGCCCAGGCGCGCGCCGGTTTGATCGAAGGCCACGAGCGGCGCAACAATCATGTCGAATGCTTCGGCAGGCACGATAGGGAAGCGGCTGCTGTCGATGTCCGTGGCTGCGAAGGCCCGCGTGGGGTGGACGATAAACGGTGCCACGGACGCATCGTCGGCGGCAACTGCCCGCATGCACATGCGCTGGCCACAAGCTGCGGCATCAATTGCCGAGAGCATGCACGGATAGGCCACGCGCCAGCCGCGTTTGGCGGCCGCAGCGGCAAACGCGGCTGGGTCGACCTCGGAACCCATTGCGGCATAGACGGCAACGGTGCGCGACGCCGCGGCATCCAAGCGGCCCAGCAGCTCAACCAGCCGTGCACAGATATCAGCAGACTTCGCCGCCCGCACATCCAAATCGAGAGCATCGCGCCGAGCAATCACCGCCCGCCGCAACTCAGCCTTGTCCATCCCGGCTCCCTCTCCCAAACCTACCAAAAAGGGACAGGTTTATTTTGGCAGGTTTTATCTAGGCAAACAGCAAAAACAACCACGAAGGGAACACAGGCACCCTCGTGGTGGTTTTGATGGCGACTCGTCTCTATTACAACGCCGCGGCGATTGCTTCGGCCACAAATTTGTTAAGCGATTCACCCTTCTTTGCCGCCGCCAGTGCTGCCTGCTTGTGAAGCTCGGAGCCTGTTCTCACATTGAATGAGCCCTTAAAAGCCCGCTCTGGTTCCTTGCCCTTTTCGGCACAAAACTCAAGGTAATCGTCGACGGCGTCGTGGAAGCATCGCTCCACTTCTTCAACCGTGGAGCCTTCGAATACGATTGCGTCCCTAATGCCGGCGACCATGCCTGTTAGCACATGCTGTTCGGCATCGAACTCGACCGGGGCGAAATAACCCTTGTATGCCAAAACGTTACTCATGACTACCTCCGACATCTTGCAGAAAGCGAACGATGTTTCGAATGGTCCCCGCTGTCAATTCGTCAGATGGATGAGGCGCGTGCATTACGAACATCCTGCCATCTGATGGCCTGTAGAAGCGAACACGCGATCCGGATGTCTTGCCTTTGCTGTCAGTTTCAAAGCCATACGAAGCCATGACTTTTATAAAATCCGCATACCGATACGTCGAAGGGCAGCTAAACAGTTGGGCGATGAGTTTATCAGTCCGCGTCATCCCGCCTCACATTCTGCAACTATATTCTAGTTGCAATTTCAGTTCGTTGCAAGCACCTCTACTATAGAACATGTGTGCGTATAGAACAAGTGTTCGAACTACCACGAAGGGCGCCTGTGAACTGCGACCTTCGTGGTAGTTTTGCTTGCCGTGCCTTAGCCCAGCAGGTCGACTACGTTGAAGCCGGCGTTGCTCTTGGCGATGACGTCTCGGCCGCCAAAGACGCAGGTGGACGACTCGGCTGCGATGCGCGTCACGTCGGCGCCGAGCGAGCGCAGCTCACCGGGCGTGGCGGCGAGCATCTGGGCGCGACGCTCCTCGCGCGCATGCGAATCGAGCCCGGCCAGGTAGGTCGTGTTGCGGCGCTTGGTGAGCGCATACGGCTTCACCGGCGCGTCCA
>CABUUE010000194.1 GCA_902494685.1 uncultured Collinsella sp. | reverse complement strand
TCTTGGGAGCCATCAGGCAAAACTCGCGTGCCGTGTAGACCGTCGAGGTAAACGTGGTGGCCTCGCGCTTGAGCAGCTCGTTGGCCGGCATCAGGTCGATCATCGAACCGCCGCAGGCGATCCAAAAGACGTTCTCAATCTTGCCCTTGCGCTCGATAATTTCCTGAACCAGATCGTGTGCGTTCACGGTGATGTTCCTCCTTGTGTGGCGGCTTTGGACGACGGCGGCTCGTACCTGCGGTCGTTCTATGTTGTCCTATTTATAGCACGCACGACGATGCACGTGAAGTCATTTCACCAAACTTGTTCTATGTTGTTCTATCTGTGGACGTTAGATGTCGAAGACGTAGCGCGAGCCCACGATCTTTTGGCGGCCGAGCAGTAGAGGGCGCCCGCCGGCGTCGGTAAAGTAGGCCTCCATATAGAAGAGCGGCTCGCCGACCGGCACCTCCAGCAGCGGGGCCGTCTGAGCATCGGCAAGCGCAATCTCCACGGTGCAGGGGCCGGACTTGAGCGGCGCGCGACCCGAATGCTCGGCAACGAGCGCAAAGATTGAGTTATCGGTGAGGTCCTCGTCGGCCAGCGTCTGCAGGTAGGGATGGTCGGCGAGCACAAAGGCGTTGTTCTCGAGCATGACGGGGATGCCATCGGCCGTGCGCACGCGCTCGACCACGATAAGCTCGCAGCCGGGCTCCACGCCAAAGAACGCCGCATCCTCGTGCGTCGCCGCAACCACCGTGCGCGACACCAGACGCGCACCCGGCACCATGTCGTTGGCAGCACAACCCTCAGTAAAGCTCTGGACGTCACCCTTCTGGCGAATCTTGCGTTTGAGCTTGGGGGCGCACACAAAGGTGCCCCTCCCCTGCTGGCGGTTGAGATACCCCGCACGCGACAGCTCCTCGATGGCACGGCGCACGGTGATGCGCCCCACGCCGTAGGACTTCGCGAGCTCCATCTCGGCAGGGATGCGCGAGCCGGCAGGGTACACGCCGCGCGCGATCTCGCCCTTTAGGTCGTCCATGACCTGCTGGTACAGCGGCACGGCGGGCACGTCAGTGCGGTCGGTTTTATCGTCGAATGCCATCGTTACGCTCCATCCCGCGCATGCTCGGACTCAAATTCTTCAATCGCCGCCATAAACTGCTCGCCAAAGGCGTCGGCTTTTTTCTCGCCAATGCCGTTGACCTGGATCAGCTCCTCGCGCGTCTGCGGACGCAGGCGGCACAGGCCGCGCAGGGCCTTGTCGGAAAAGACCATATACGGCGCCATCTCCAGCTCGGTCGAGATCTCCTTGCGGAGGGCACGCAGGCGCTCGAACAGCTCGGCATCGTCGCCAACGCGCGGGCGCTGATCCAGCTCGGCCTCCTCGCGCAGCAGATCGACGGCGCGGCGGGCGCGGGCCGAGGCCTTGCGCTTGGACGCGCGACGCTTAACGGTAAAGACGAACGCCTCGTCCTCGACCTCGCCGGCACGCGGACCCAGTCCCACGACCGGGTACTGCCCCTGCGAGGTGGCCAAATAACCGCGACCGCACAGCTGGCCGATGATGTCCTTGATGCGCCCGACCGATTCGCTCGACAGCTCACCGTAGCCGCGGTCCTCGTCCAGATGCATCTGGCGAATGCGCTCGGTGTTGCCGCCGTGGAGCACGTCGGCGATCAGCGACTTGCCAAAGCGCATGGGACGCGTGGCCACATAGCGCACGGCGGCGCGGGCCATATCGGTGACGTCCTCGACCTCGAACTGCGTGAGGCAGTTGCTGCAGTTACCGCAGCCCTCGGCGTCGTCTGCCGTGCCGCCCGCGGCGGCTGCTGTATGATCGGCCGCAGCCTCGTCTCCAAAGTAGCGCAGCATGTATTCGCGCAGGCAGCCGGTGGTATTGCAGTAGCCCTCCATCTGGCTGAGCAGGCGATAACGGTTCTGGAGCGCCCACGCGCGTTGCTCGTCGTCAAGCGCCTCGTCGGCCGCATCGCCGCGGTCGATTAAAAAGCGGCGCATACGGAAATCGTTGCCGTTCCACAGCAAGTAACAGCTGGCCGGATCGCCATCGCGGCCAGCGCGGCCCGCCTCTTGGTAGTATGCCTCGATGCTCTCGGGCACGTTGTTGTGAATCACGTAGCGCACGTTGGGCTTGTCGATGCCCATGCCAAAGGCGTTGGTGGCAACCATCACCTGAATGTCGTCGTCGATAAAGGCACGCTGGCTTTGGCGACGGGCGTCGTTGCCCATGCCTGCATGGTAGCGGCCAACGCGAATGCCGCTGGGACCCAGTGCCTCGACAAGCTCGCCTGCCAGCGCATCGACCGTCTTGCGGGTCGAGCAATACACGATGCCGCTCTCGCTCGAATGCGCGATCACATAGTCACGCACCCACGCTGCCTTGGCCTTGTCGCCCATCTCCTCGCAGCCAAAGTAGAGGTTCTTGCGATCGAAGCCCGTCACCACCGTCGCGGGGTTTTGCAGACCGAGCATCTGCTGAATGTCCGCGCGCACACGCTCGGTCGCCGTAGCGGTAAAGGCCGCCACGATAGGGCGCTGCGGCAGGGAATCGATGAACTCGCGAATCTGCAGGTAGGCGGGGCGGAAATCCTGGCCCCATTGGCTCACGCAGTGGGCCTCGTCAATGGCCACGAGCGGCACGCCAATGCCGCCGTCCGCCGCGGCCTCCTGCGCAAAGGCTAAAAAGCGCGGCTCAAGCAGACGCTCGGGTGCCACGTACATAAGCTGATAGCGGCCCTCGTGCGCCCGCTTGAGCACGGTGTTTTGCTGGGCCGGAGTAAGGCTGGAGTTGAGATAGCTGGGTCGCGCACCCGCCGCGAGCAACGCACGGGTCTGGTCCTCCATAAGCGACAGCAGCGGACTCACCACAAAGGTGATGCCGGGCAGCATGAGCGCGGGCACCTGGTAGCAAATGGACTTGCCGGCGCCCGTGGGCATAACGCCCAGCGCATCGCGACCGGCAAGGATCGCATCCACCATGCGGTCCTGCCCCGGGCGAAACGAGGTGTAGCCAAAATAGGCGCCGAGCGTGTCGAGCGCCATCTGCTGCATGCTATCGGTCATGGTTTCCTAACGTCCAAGTCATCTGCCGCCGATTATACGCCGCCACGCGGACCGGCGTCGCCCGGCTGTCAGCCACGCTCATTCTGTGGGTAGTCATTGGGGACGTTCTTGAATGACTAGTCGTTTAAGAACGTCCCCAATGACTAATCTCTTGACAAGCGCGCAAACGTCGCTGGTTGAGCATAAGTCAGCGAAAACGCCCCTAAGCGAGCAAGGTGACGTGAAAGAGGAGGGAAGCGTACTTCGGTACGCGACCGACGATTGAACGTCAGATTGCCGCTTAGGGGCGTTTG
>CABUUE010000193.1 GCA_902494685.1 uncultured Collinsella sp. | reverse complement strand
CTGCCGCCGTACCGGAGCCTAAGGGCACCGAGGTGACCGCTCCCATGGTCGGCGTTTTCTATGCTGCCCCGGCGCCGGGCGACGAACCGTTTGTGCGCGTGGGCTCCAAGGTCAAGGCCGGCGAGACCCTCTGCATCATCGAGGCCATGAAGGTTCTCAACGAGGTGACGGCAGAGGCGGATGGCGAGGTGCTCGAGATCTGCGTGGCCGACGGCGACCTCGTGGAGTTTGGCAGCTGCCTCATGAGGATCGGATAGGTGATATCCATGAACAAAGAAGAGCTCAAGAAGCTGTTGCCGCATCGTGAGCCGATGCTTTTGCTCGACGAAGCCGAGCTAGTGGGCGACGAGGCCCACGGCAAGATCACGATTACGGGCGACGAGTACTTTTTGCAGGGGCATTTTCCGGGAAACCCGGTCGTCCCCGGCGTGATCCAGTGCGAGATGCTCGCCCAGAACTGCTGCGTGCTGCTGATGGGCGACGAGGAGGCGCGCGGCGCGACGCCGTTCTACACGAGTCTGGACAAGGTGCGCTTTAAGCGTCCGGTGCGCCCGGGCGACACGGTGGATCTGGTGTGCTCCATCACGCGTGCGCGCGGGCCGTTCCGCTTTGCGACGGGTACTGCGAGCGTCAACGGTGAGGTTTGCTGCCGCGCCGATATGTCTTTTGCACTCATGCACGAAAGTTAAGGAAGGCTTCATGTTCGACAAAGTGCTCATCGCCAACCGCGGCGAAGTCGCGGTCCGTGTTATCCGCGCGTGCCGCGATATGGGCATCAAGACCGTCGCCGTTTATTCCACGGCCGATGCGGACGCGCTGCACGTGCAGCTTGCCGACGAGGCGTATTGCATCGGCGGCCCGCGTCTTGCCGAGAGCTACCTCAACGACGATGCCGTGCTCACCTGTGCCGTAAAGTCGGGAGCTAAGGCAATTCATCCCGGCTATGGCTTTTTCTCCGAGAAGGCGAGCTTCGTGCGCGACTGCGACAAGTATGGCCTGGCGTTTGTCGGTCCTTCGGCCGAGGTGATCGACAGCATGGGCGACAAGGATGCCGCACGTCGAACGGCTGCCGCGGCGGGCGTGCCCATCGTGCCGGGCTGCGATTTGCTCAAAAGTCCCGAGGAGGCGACGGCCGAGGCCGAGCGCATTGGCTGCCCCGTGCTTATTAAGGCGCGTGCAGGTGGCGGCGGTCGCGGCATTCGCAAGGTCGAGCGCGTGGAAGATGCGGCAAAGGCGTTCATCGAGGCGCGTGCCGAGGGCGAGGCCGTTTTTGGCGACGGCGAGTGCTACATGGAGAAGTTCGTCGCGCCGGCGCACCACGTTGAGGTGCAGATTATGGCCGATAAGCAGGGCCATGTGTTTTCGCTCGGCGAGCGCGAGTGCTCGGTGCAGCGTCGCAACCAAAAGCTGATCGAGGAGAGCCCCGCGCCGTGCCTCGACGGACACGACGACATTCGTGCTCGCATGCACAAGGCAGCGCGTGACCTGGCTCGTGCCGTCGGCTACGAAGGAGCCGGTACCATCGAGTTCCTGTATTCGGACGACGGCAATTTCTACTTTATGGAAATGAACACGCGCTTGCAGGTGGAGCATCCAGTTACGGAGTTTGTGACCGATACCGACTTGGTCAAGTGGCAGCTGCGCGTGGCGGCCGGCCAGCCTTTGCCCTTTGAGCAGGAGGACATGCCGGTCCGCAACCATGCCATGGAGTGCCGCATCAATGCCGAGACGCCGGACTTTCTGCCGTCATGCGGAACGGTCACCGCGTTGCGTGTACCGGGTGGTCCGCGCGTGCGCTGGGATTCGGCCATGTTCACCGGTGCGACAGTTCCGCCGTACTACGACTCCATGCTCGGCAAGCTCATCGTGTGTGCGCCCACGCGTGACGGCGCCATTCGCAAGATGCGCTCGGCCCTGGGCGAGCTCGTGATTGAGGGCGTGAGCGAAAACAGCGAGCTTCAGCTCGACGTGCTGGCAAACGACGAGTTCTTGTCGGGCATGTATCACACCGATCTGATGGGGCATCTCTATGCTGATGAATAGAAAAGCGAAGACGGTCAATGTCCTTGAGGGGCCGATAACCGAGTCGTGCGCCGAGTTTCCCGCGCGCCACGTGTTTATCAAGTGCCCGGAGTGCCGCCGTGTGATCGATGAGGCACGCCTGCACGACAACCTCGAGGTCTGCCCTCGTTGCGGCAAACACTTTCGCGTGAGCGGTCGCGCGCGCATGCGCATGACGGTCGACGAGGGCACGTTTGAGGAATGGGATGCCAATCTGGCGTCGGAGGATTTCCTCTTGTTTCCCGGCTATGCCGACAAGCTCAAGAGCGTGAGCGAGCGTTCGGGCGAGCGCGATGCCGTCGTGTGCGGCAGGGGTAAAATCTGCGGCTGCGATACCGCGCTCTTCTTTATGGATGCCAACTTTATGATGGGCTCGATGGGCTCCGTGGTGGGCGAGAAGATCTGTCGCACATTTGAGCGTGCGACCGAGCTGGGATTGCCGGTTGTCGGCTTTACCGTTTCGGGCGGCGCGCGCATGCAAGAGGGCGTGACATCGCTTATGCAGATGGCCAAGATCTCCGCGGCGGTTAGGCGCCACAGCGAGGCGGGCGGCCTGTACATCACGGTGCTCACCGACCCCACGACCGGAGGCGTAACCGCGAGCTTTGCCATGGAGGGCGATATTATCCTGGCCGAGCCCGATGCCCTGACGGCATTTGCCGGCCCGCGCGTGATCGAGCAGAACATGCACAAGCGCCTGCCCAAGGGATTCCAGCGCTCCGAGTTTTTGTTGGAGCACGGCTTTTGCGATGCCGTTGTTCCGCGTGGCGAGATTGCGCTCACGGTAGGCGAGCTGCTGGCGCTGCACGAAGGGCACGCGCCCGGCCTGGGGGCACCGCATGAGATCGTGCATACGGGTCGCCGCGGCAAAAAGCTGGGACACTTGTTCAAGCGCTCGGCCGCACCAAAAACCGCGCTCGAGATTGTCAAGCAGACCCGCTCGGCAGATCGCGCCACGGCAGGCGAGATGATCTCGCTGGGCCTGGATGGATTTGTGGAGCTGCACGGCGACCGCTACTTTGGCGACGACGCCGCTGTGGTGGCTGGCATTGGCTGGAAAGACGGGCGCCCCGTAACGGTCATCGCCATCGAGCGCGGCACCACGACCAAAGAGCGCATGCGTCGCAACTTTGGCATGGCACATCCCGAGGGCTACCGCAAAGCGCGTCGCCTTATGCGCCAGGCCGAAAAATTTGGTCGACCGGTTCTGTGCCTGGTCGATACTTCGGGCGCGTTTTGCGGCATCGGTGCCGAGGAGCGCGGCCAGGGTGAGGCGATTGCCCAGAATCTCATGGAGATGAGCGGCCTTAAGACG
>CABUUE010000192.1 GCA_902494685.1 uncultured Collinsella sp. | reverse complement strand
GCCGCGGACTTCGGAGCTTCCTCCGGTTCCGGCGAACCAAACAGCGAAAGTTGCTCGACCATGGCCCCAGCACCTCCTATCCCATACGTCTACAGAAACAAGAGCCCCGCTCGGGTGAACGGGGCTCGGATACATACGTTTGCGCAGCGATTACAGCGCCATCGTGCGGGCGCGGTCGATGCGCGCCAAGCAATCGTCGCGGCCGACGAGTGCCATGGTCTCGCCCAACGGAGGGCTCACCATGTTGCCGCAAACGGCGACGCGCACGGCCTGGAACACCACGCGCTTCTTAAGGTCCATCTGCTCGGGCAACGGCTCAAGCGCAGCGTCGATGTTGGCAGCCGTCCACTCGTCCACGCCCTCGAGCGCGGCCTTGGCGGCATCCAGAATGGCGCCCATGCCCTCCTTGGCCAGGCCCTTGTTGACGGACTTCTCGTCATACTCGAGCGTCTCGGCCGTGGCAAAGATGGGGGCGGCGACGGTCACGGCGTCGGCCGGCATCTTGGTGCGCGGCTTGACGATGGCAGCGAGCGCGTCGATCCAGTCCTCGCCGTACTCGACGTTACCCTCGATGAGACCCGCCTCGTGCAACTCGGGGACCATGATCTCGTCGGCAAACTGAGCATCGGACATGCCGTTGATGTACTCGGCATTGACCCAGTCGAGCTTTTTGGGATCGAAGGTCGCCGGGTTCTTGGAAATGCGGTCGAGCGAGAACTTGCTGGCCAGGACATCGCGCGGGATGATCGTGGTCTCGCCGTCGAGCGACCAACCGAGCAGCGCCAGGTAGTTGACGAAGGCGTCGGACAGGTAGCCGGCGTCGCGGTACTCCTCCACCGAGGTGGCGCCGTGGCGCTTGGAGAGCTTCTTGCCGTCGGCGCCCAGGATCATGGAGATGTGGGCGAACGTAGGCACGGGAGCGCCGAGGGCCTCGTACACCATGACCTGACGCGGGGTGTTGGACAGGTGGTCGTCGCCACGGATGACATGGGTGATCTTCATCATGGCGTCGTCGACGACGGTCGCAAAGTTATACGTGGGCGTGCCGTCAGAGCGGAAGATGACAAAGTCGTCGAGCTCCTTGGCATCGAAGGTCACCTCGCCGTGGACGGCATCGTGGATAACGACGTCGCCGCGGTCCTCGGGCACCTTGATGCGAAGGACGTAGGACTCGCCGGCCTCGATGCGACGGCGGGCCTCCTCGGGATCAAGATTGCGGCAACGGCGCTGATAGCCCTGGAAGGGGTCCTTGCGCTCCTGCGCGGCCTTGCGGTCGGCGTCGAGCTGCTCCTTGGTGCAGAAGCAGGGATAGGCCTTGCCCTCGTCCCAAAGCTTCTGGGCGGCCTGCTTGTACAGGTCCAGGCGCTCGGTCTGGGCGTAGGGGCCATAGTCGCCGCCCACCTCGGGACCCTCGTCCCAGTCCAGGCCAAGCCAACGCATGGCGCGCAGGATGATCTGCGTGTTCTCGTCGGTGGAGCGGGTGGGGTCGGTGTCGTCGATGCGCAGGATGAACGTACCGCCGTTTGCGCGGGCGAAAGCCCAGTTATAGATAGCGGTGCGGGCGCCGCCAATGTGCAGCTTGCCCGTCGGTGAGGGTGCAAAGCGGACGCGAACGTCTGATGCCATGGATATCTCCTCGATTGCAGGATGGATGTCTAACCGCACCAGTATAAAGCAACAATGCAACCTCCGCACAAAGGGCACCGACCTACTCATTGGGGACAGACTTAAATGACCAGTCATTGGGCAACCTGTCGGCACTTAGGTAAGGCTGGTCGTTTAAGCCTGTCCCCAATGAGTACACGGATGGTCATTTAAGTCTGTCCCCAATGAATAGGTGCGGAAAGGGTGTGAATGTTTGATTTACGCGCTATGATGTGCCCTTGCATAGAGAGCCCGGCGGAATGGTAACGGTCGCCGGGACACGTTTTTGAAAGGACAATCATGTCAGACGAACTTCGTTCCATCCCGCCCCAACACGGGTCCTTTGTTTTTACGTCGGAGTCGGTGACCGAAGGTCATCCCGATAAGATCGCCGACCAGATCAGCGACGCCGTCCTCGACGCAATCCTCGCCAAAGAAATAGAGCTCCAGGAGCAGGGCTACATCGCCCCCAACGGCGTGCCTGCCAACGTGGAGAACGTCCGCTGCGCCTGCGAGACCCTCGTGACCACCGGCACCGTCATCGTCGCCGGCGAGATTCGCACCCAGGCCTACGTAGACGTTCAGGAAATCGCCCGTGGCGTTATCCGCCGCATTGGCTACAACCGTGCCAAGTTCGGTTTTGACTGCGACACCTGCGGCGTCATGAGCCTCATCCACGAGCAGTCGCCCGATATCGCCCAAGGCGTTGACGAGTCCTTCGAGACCCAGACCGGCGCTACCACCGACCCGATCGACCTGATCGGTGCCGGCGACCAGGGCATGATGTTCGGATATGCCTCCAACGAGACCAAGACCCTCATGCCCATGCCGCACTACCTGGCAAGCCGCCTGGCCGAGCGCCTGGCCGCCGTGCGCCACGACGGTACCCTGCCCTATCTGCGTCCCGACGGCAAGACCCAGGTCACCGTGCGCTACGAGGAAGGCAAGCCCGTCGAGGTCACGACCATCGTCATCTCCACGCAGCACGCTGCCGAGATCGAGGACATGGGCAAGATCAAGGCCGACCTCATCGAGCACGTCATCACCCCGGTCATGGCCGCTGAGAACATGCCGTGGGATAACGCGGACATCTACGTGAACCCCACAGGTCGCTTTGTCGTGGGCGGCCCCATGGGCGACACGGGCCTCACCGGCCGCAAGATCATCGTCGACACCTATGGCGGCTACGGCCGTCACGGCGGCGGTGCCTTTAGCGGAAAGGACTGTACCAAGGTTGACCGCTCCGCCGCGTATGCCGCGCGCTGGGTCGCCAAGAACGTGGTCGCAGCCGGTCTGGCCGACCGCTGCGAAGTCGAGCTTGCCTACGCCATCGGCGTTTCCAAGCCCCTCTCAATCATGGTCGACACCTTCGGTACCGCGCATGTTGCCGAGGACAAGATCGTCGAGGCCGTAGAGAAGACCTTCGACCTGCGCCCAGGTGCCATCATCCGCGACCTAGACCTGCGTCGCCCCATCTACGAAAAGACGGCAGCCTACGGTCACTTCGGCCGCGAAGACCCCGACTTCACCTGGGAGAAAACCGACCGAGTCAAAGAACTCAAAGCAGCCTGCGGCCTGTAAGCTAACGGCAAAAGCTACAGCCAAGAAACAACGCACCAAAAGAAGTACCGGCTCCAACCGGTACTTCTTTTTTATTAATCCGGTGGTGAAGATGCTTCGATATGAGCCTACGCTGGGGGGTGCGGACAGAAAGTTGGACCGCGGGGCGGTCCGGACTGGAGG
>CABUUE010000191.1 GCA_902494685.1 uncultured Collinsella sp. | reverse complement strand
GGGCGGCGACTGGAAGCGCGTCGATTGGGATGCACTTGCTGCCTGGCTCGGCAGATACGGTTACAAGGTCGCTGATTGCGAGACGGAGGCCCTTCCGACCGCCGACGCGGCGAGGCGGTTACGCGAGTGGGAACGCAAGGGCAAAAACGCATCGTCGCTGAACCGGTGAGTCAGTATTCTTTAGTGTTAGATGATGGATATTGAAATTAATTAGCGAGATAATGTGCATATCTCATAATGTATGCGTTTCACCATGAGAGAGAGGGGTCTGTCATGAGCTGGAAACCGAGAAGATGCGTTATCGCCGGTCTCGTGACAACCGGTCCTGGCGGCGGCTTGTTTGCAACTGCAATGACATCGTACCGACTTTTCACTTGCATGTTCTGAAAGGCAGTTGCCATCCTGTCGCAAAATCAATCGAGATACTTGACCACAATCGGCTTTGCCCTGCTTGCATTACTCTTTGCTAGCGACCTTTTGCTGAAACCGCCCAAGGAACTCGTTTCGCTTGCCATAGCCTGCATTTCCGCCCTTTACTTTACGGCAACCCTATTCGTCGGACTAAAGGAGAGGAAAAAAGGCGCAGTCGTTGCATCTGCCGTAGGCGTGATCACAGCCATTGCCTCATTCTTTATCTGACACATTGGTGATCTAGGGGCGATATCGTAGGAATACGACCGGGAGAGCCGGGACCAGATTACCCGGGTTGCCCGGTCGGCTCGCGCGACGGCGCGGCGGTTCCACAGAAAGATCTCCGGACTTCACGCCGTTTCTGATCGCATTGTAGACAGCCATCTCGTCTTCGCAGTCGGCGAGCACGCGGTGTGCGTCGTCGTTTTGGATGTCCAGTAAATCTCGAAGGTCCTCCATGCACCAGCGTCCGAGATCTGGCCATGCGCGTTGCGCGAGCTGATAAGTGTCGATTGCGATGTTGTAGTTAAAGTCCAGGCCAAAGCCGTCCCAGGCAGAACGGCTTTGTTTCCTTGATTATCAACTTCATCCGGACACTTCCCGCATTCATCCGTGTGTGTACGGATGAATGCGGGGTTCAATACCCCGGCGGCCTGATCGGCAGACCGCCGGGAATTCTCACTACTCGAAAAAAGCCGGCACTCGGTTAGTCCTGCGCATCTTGAAATCGCCAGACTCATGGGAGACGTAGAGAATGCCGTCCATCCCATCTCGTGATGCATACGACAGGTGAACTGAACCGCAATCCGATCCATCATTGTCGAGAAGATCGAACGAATTCGGGTCGCTCGTTGCGGCCAAACGACCACTCATACAAGAGCCATCGTCATTACAGATTTGCCATTCCATGTCTTCGCCCGCAAGAATCGCCATAGACGGCCTGGTCGCGCCATCGTTGACATACATCCCGTCTATGCCAAACCCATTTTCAGCGCCATCGATGAACGACTGCTCGGACCTATACCTCGCAAATGATGCACATAGCACCATTGCAAGACAAAGTACAAAGCCAACAATCGCTATCTTTGCATAGCTCTTGCCTATCATGTCATTCACCTCGCTCGTATGTATCGAGGTATTCCTGCTTGAGCGTCTGCGAGGACGACTTGATCTTTTCCACGAGCGTGCCGGCCTCGATGAAGTAGAACGAGTTGGTGAGGTCTGCCAGGTCGTCGAGCAGATGGCTTGAAATGAGCACGCTTCGTCCCCGCGCCACCTCGCTGCGCATCGCGTCGCAGGAGGTTTTCCGCTTTCCCGGATCGAGGCCGTTCAGCGGTTCATCGAGGATGAGGTACGGGCAATCGGTCGATATCGCCATGGCAAGCTTTACCTGCTGCTTCATTCCTGTCGAGAGTTTACGGGTCGGCTTGTCGAGATATGGGGAGATTCCGAGGGAGTCGCAGAGCGAGTCGATGTCGGCGGCCGATTTCCACGCCTCCCTAACGAAAGCAAGGTGCTCGATGGCCGATAGCGTGGGATAGAGATCCGCGCTGCCCGAAGAGCTCAGGTAGACGAGTTCTGCAAATTCGGCTGATCGACGTTGGCAGATTCCGTCTGCCGCCAGGCTTCCCGAGCGGATGCGGGTGGGAAATTGGCCCGACAGCGCTTCAAGAAGGGTGGTTTTCCCCGAGCCGTTGGGAGCAACGAGGCCCGCCGCCGTTCCCGGGCTCAGGAAAAGCGACCCGATTGAAAGTATCGTCGTGCTTCCGTATCCCACGCTCGCGTCCAGAAGCTCGAGCCCATGGTGCTTTTTCGCGGGTCCAGGCTGTTTGGGGGAACGTGTCGCAACGGCGCCGACCGTAAAAAAGACCGCGACGTATGCCAGGGCCACGGCAAGCATCGATGCGCCGCCCGAACCGGAGCCAATGAATTCTGTCGGGAAGCATCCTACGTAACCCGTTGCCTCGATAGGCGAGAATACGGGCAGCGGCAGGAGATTGAGCACGGCGTTATGCCCTAGTGCCGAATCGGACAGTAACGGGAATGCCGGGGCCGCGACAAGCAGCGCGGAGGCAAGGGGGCCCGCGAGGACGCGCCTCGTTGCGGTCGATAGGACGGCGGAGCAAACGGATATCAAGGTTCCGCCCGCAAGCAGCGCGAGAAGCAGGGTCGTGAAGACGTTTCCCGCGGTCGTGGTGGTAAGCGCGCCGTCATGGAAGAAGGCGATCGGGTACCCAATTTGCCCGAAGCCGTTTAGGGCCAAGGCGTAAATGCCCCCGGGTGCGAGGCCGGCGAGGAGCATCGCGGTCCCCGCGGCGATTATCGAAAACACGATCTGGATAAGGCGCCGGAATTTGGGCACGGGCGCCTTCGCCGCCAGGGTCGCAGGCCTTGTGGCCCCGAGCAGGAGTATCGACGAGAGAAGGAAGGGGATGAAGGGAAGGAAAGACGGCACCGTGGCAATGGCGTAAGGCAGGAAGGAAAGGAATGGCAGATCGCTTGCGGAGGCTGGAATGTGCGTGATGCCGGAACTGCTCAGGGCACGGCAATATGCGAGCTCCGCGTCATTGGTCTCTCGGTCTCCCACGATGGATCCGGATTGGAAGCCTTCGCCCATGAGCGCGTAGTAGCTCTCGGCAGAATCGAGAAAGGCGGCGTCGGTTTGGGCGGCGAGGGCGGCGTTCGCGTATCTTGCAAGCTCCGCGTCATTTTGCTGCTCTGGAGATAGGTCTGTGCCGCTGGCCTGGGGCGCGCGCGTATTGAATGCGTCGACAAAGCTCTGCATGCCCTGTTTCATAAAGAAGGGCCCGTAGATGGGTGAATTGAACGCAATGGGGACGGAAAAGGCTGCGGCGAGAACGAGCGTAGAGATCCATACGGCCCTGTCTCTTAGGATTAGTTTGAGAAGAAGTCGACAGCACATTTAGAAGCACCTACGTTCCTCAAAGAATTGTTAGATTAAAAGTAACAGACCGGATGAAGATACG
>CABUUE010000190.1 GCA_902494685.1 uncultured Collinsella sp. | reverse complement strand
CGGATCGGACTTCTTGAGGGCGTCCTTGATAGCCATGGAACCGGCGATCTTGAAGGCGGCCTCGGAGGAGTCGACCTCGTGGTAAGAACCGTCGAACAGGGTGACCTTAACGTCGAGGACCGGGAAGCCGGCGATAACACCGGTGTTCAGGGCCTCCTGGATGCCCTTGTCGATGGACGGGATGTACTCCTTGGGCACGACGCCGCCGACGATAGCGTTGACGAACTCGTAGCCGAAGCCCTCCTCCATCTTCTCGAGCTTGATGACGGCGTGGCCGTACTGACCGCGACCGCCGGACTGACGGACGAACTTGCCCTCAGCCTTCTCGACGTCGTGACCAGCGGTCTCGCGGTAGGCAACCTGGGGCTTACCAACGTTAGCGTCAACCTTGAACTCGCGGAGCAGACGGTCGACGATGATCTCGAGGTGCAGCTCGCCCATGCCGGCGATGATGGTCTGGCCGGTCTCGTGGTTGGTGGACACCTGGAAGGTCGGGTCCTCCTCGGCGAGCTTGGTCAGAGCCAGGGACATCTTGTCCTGCTCGGCCTTGGTCTTGGGCTCGATGGCAACGTCGATAACGGGCTTAGCGAACTCGATCTTCTCGAGGACGATCTCCTTGCCCTCGGCGCACAGAGTGTCACCGGTGGTGGAGTTCTTGAAGCCGACGCAAGCGACGATGTCGCCGGCGGCGGCGTCGTCACGGTCGATACGCTCGGCGGCGTTCATCTCGAGGATGCGGCCGAGACGCTCGCGCTGACCGTTGGAAGCGTTGACCACGTAGGAGCCGGACTCGGCGCGGCCGGAGTAAACGCGGACATAGGTGAGCTTACCGACGAACGGGTCGGTCATGATCTTGAAGACCAGGCCGGAGAAGGGCTCGTCGAAGGAAGGATGACGCTGGATCTCCTCGCCGGTGTCCGGATCGGTACCGGTGACGGCCTCGACGTCGAGCGGGCTGGGCAGGTAGTCGACGACAGCGTCGAGCAGCTCCTGAACGCCCTTGTTCTTGTAGGCGGAACCCACGAAGACGAGGTTGAGCTCGTTGGCCAGAACGCCCTTGCGCAGAGCAGCCTTGAGCTCCTCGACGGTGAAGTCCTCCTCCATGAGGATCTTCTCCATGAGCTCGTCGTCAAAGCTGGCAGCAGCGTCAAGGAGCTCCTCGCGCTTGGTGGCAGCGATGTCGGCAAACTCAGCCGGGATCTCGTCCATCGGCTCGGGGTAGGTCATACCCTTCTCGTCGGCCTTGAAGTCCCATGCAGTCATGGTGACCAGGTCGATGACGCCCCAGAAGTTGTCCTCGGCGCCCATCGGGACCTGAGCGGCCACGGCGTTAGCATCGAGACGATCCTTCATGGTCTCGATAGCGTTGAAGAAGTCAGCGCCCACGCGGTCATACTTGTTGATGAAGGCGATGCGGGGGACGTTGAAGGTAGAAGCCTGACGCCAAACGGTCTCAGACTGGGGCTGAACGCCGGCAACGGCGTCGAAGACGGCGACAGCGCCATCGAGGACGCGCAGGCAGCGCTCGACCTCGGCGGTGAAGTCAACGTGGCCCGGGGTGTCGATGATCTGGATGCGGTAGTCCTTACCGTCCTTGTTCCAGAAGCACGTGGTAGCAGCGGAGGTAATGGTTACGCCGCGCTCCTGCTCCTGAACCATCCAGTCCATGGTGGCAGCGCCCTCATGGACCTCACCGATCTTGTGGGTCTTACCGGTGTAGTAAAGAATACGCTCGGTCGTGGTGGTCTTACCGGCATCGATGTGGGCCATGATGCCGATGTTACGGGTATCGGAAAGCTTGTACTTAGGCTTAGCCATGTTAGTTCCTTACCTTAACTTACCAACGATAGTGAGAGAACGCGCGGTTGGCCTCGGCCATCTTGAAGACGTCCTCACGCTTCTTGACGGAAGCGCCCAGGCCGTTGGAAGCGTCGAGGATCTCGTTGGCGAGACGCTCGGCCATGGTCTTCTCCTTGCGAGCGCGGGAGAAGTTGACGATCCAGCGGATACCCAGAGCGGTGGAACGACGGGAGTTGACCTCCATCGGGACCTGATAGGTAGCGCCACCGACACGCTTGGGCTTAACCTCGAGCGTGGGCTTGACGTTGTCCATAGCCTTCTTGAAGGTAGCGAGAGCGTCGCCACCCTCGGACTTCTCGGCAACGATCTCGAAAGC
Organism: uncultured Collinsella sp.; assembly: GCA_902494685.1. Lineage (GTDB taxonomy): Bacteria > Actinomycetota > Coriobacteriia > Coriobacteriales > Coriobacteriaceae > Collinsella. The sequence goes on along the minus strand of CABUUE010000190.1, from coordinate 1,235 downwards.
GGTGTAAACGATGCGCTCAGCGGTGGCCTTCTTGCCGTCAAGAAGGACCTTGTTGATGAGCTGAGTCACCAGGCGGTTGTTGTAAACGGCGTCAGGCTGAACCTCACGACGATTAGCTGCTGCACGACGCGGCATGTGAAATCTCCTTAAGTGTCTACCGTGCGGCGCTTAGGCGGCACACGGCGAAAGTATCAAAACGTTATCTGGCTTATTTAGCCTTGGGGCGCTTAGCACCGTACTTGGAACGGGCCTGCATACGGTTCTGGACCGGAGCAGCGTCGTAGGCGCCACGGATGACGTGATAACGGACACCAGGGAGGTCACGGACACGACCGCCGCGGACGAGCACGATGGAGTGCTCTTGCAGGTTGTGGCCCTCACCCGGGATGTAAGCAGTAACTTCGATGCCGTTGACAAGGCGAACACGGGCAACCTTACGAAGAGCCGAGTTCGGCTTCTTGGGGCTCGTGGTGAAGACGCGGGTGCACACGCCGCGCTTCTGGGAGTTGTGCTGCAGAGCAGCGTTCTTGGACTTCTTGGGCACGGAACGACGGCCCTGGCGAACCAGCTGGTTAATAGTAGGCAAAGCGTACTCCTTCTCGAATGATTCCAGCTTTCTGTAAAGTGCAACGGCTTGAATCGAGGGGTCAGCATCCCCCTACGAAACACGCAGTTCGATAGGATACGTGGCGTTAGCTGTGTCGTCAACAGACCACGCCGCCGGGCGTATCCTAAAATACCCACATTTCCGCAAAGCCTACACAAAAGGAATCCCCTTCTGTGCGCGTGGGCGGATTCCCGGTCCGGTCGGCACAGGGGTTAAGTTTGCTGCTCTACAGTCCTGGCTCGCACGGAGGCCACATTAAGTGGCCTCCGGCTCGTGCGGAACTCGCGACAAACTTAACCCCTGTGCCGCCCGGCCCGGGAATCCGACGTGCTCGTCGGGGCAACGTTCCCTGCCAAAAAGGGACAGGTTTATTTTGGTCGGTTTTATCTGGGAAAACGCCACTCTTCACGGTGATCCGCATCCATTTGCCACGTTCTTCCGAGAATCAGACGAATAACGTCCAATCCACTCGTCCATATAACGCTAAAAAGGCCGCTTCCCCCCTTGGGAAGGGGGTGCGGACGATTTCTTGGACCGCGCCTAGGCGTATCCAAGCTTCCTGCGGTACTCCATCGGGCTCAGCCACCCGAGGGACTTCTTGATCCGCTCCTCACGATAGTACACGAGG
>CABUUE010000189.1 GCA_902494685.1 uncultured Collinsella sp. | reverse complement strand
GAGCCGCCACGCTCGCGTTATCCGCGCTGCGGACCTGCAGTAGCCACAAGCGGTTCAAGGCCCAGCTCGCGTGCGTAATCCTCCTGCGTAAAAATCTCAATCAGCTCAAACGTGTCGGATTCGTCGTCAAACGCAAAGTGCAGCACCGAGCAGTTGCCCGGCACACGGTCGCGCTCGTCTGCCGCCGCGCCCTTCACGTGATCCATAAACTCCTTGATAGCCGAGCCATGACTTACCGCGAGCACGCACGCATGGTCCGGACGCTGCATAAGCTCGGTCAGCGTCGCCACCATGCGCTCGCGCACCTGCATCTGGCCCTCGCCGCCAAACTGACGATAGAAATCGCGCCACGGGCGCTCGGGCATAAGCATCACGCGCTCGGCCTCAAAGTCGCCAAAGAACCACTCGCGCAGTCCGTCCAGACGCTCGTACGCCAAGCCCGGCCACAGGTTGGCGATAGTCTGCTCGGTGCGATGAAGTGTGGAGGTGTAGGCATGATCGGGCTCAATGCCACGCGCACGCAAAAACATGCCGGCACGCGCCGCCTGGTCGCATCCCAACTGCGTAAGCGGCGAGTCACTCCAGCCCTGAATAATACGCTTAAGGTTGAATATCGTCTGTCCATGACGGACCAGATACAGATCTTTATTCATAGGGGTCCTTTCGTTCGTTACCAACCCAAGAGCGAAAACGCCCCGTCGCAATAGCCAAAATGAAGCACGGCACCGTTGTCGGGTAGTTCTCCCTCGCCAGTCACATACTCAAGAAACTCCTGGCAGGCTGAGCCGTGGGAAACCGCCAGCACGCAGTCGTGCTGCGACCTGGCCATGATGCGGGACAGCGCCGCGACCATGCGCGACTGAAGCTGCACTTCCGACTCGCCGCCAAAGGCCACCGGATAATCGCCCCAGGGCTGCGGCGGCATCTCGCGATTTGATGTACCCTCCAGCGAGCCCAAATGCCACTCGCGCAGGTCATCGACCAGCTCTATCGAGCGGCCCTCACCAGCAATTAGCTCAGCCGTACGCCGCGCCCGGCCCAACGGGGAGGAATACACATGGTCAAAGGCCACGCCGCACGCCTCAAACGCCGCGCGCGTCGCCAGCGCCTGCTGACGCCCGCGCGCCGTAAGCGGCGAATCGTGCCAGCCCTGCAAAATGCTCTGCACATTGAGCTCAGTCTGCCCATGCCGCACCAAATACAGATCGGCCACATGTCCTCCTCTCGTACCACCACAAAGGGGACAGGTACCTTTGTGGTGGTTCACCGCCGGATCACACCGCGGCGACGCTCAGCTACACCAGCACGTCGGCAAGCGGACGCTTGGGCACGTGGTGCACCTGCGCCTCGTCACGCCAGTAATTAATTGAGCCGTCGGGGTTGGAATCGATCGCATCGACCACCTGAGTCTCGGCCGGAACGCCAAACGCCATGATCAGCTTGAGCTCATACTTGTCGTTATCGAGCCCCATGGCATCGATCGCGCGGGGCGTAAAGGCCTTGAACATGCAGGCTGCCACCTCGGGCGTGGCGCTGCGGGCGGCGAACATCATCGTCTGCGCGGCAATGCCCGTGTCGACCTCGGTAATGGGAGCAGCGGGCTTACCCGGAACGGCGCGCTCGGCCAAAATCGCGATGTAGCCGGTCGGGCGTTCGCCCTCGGCAGGACCCAGCCAATCCTTAAGCGCGCCGGCCCACGCAAGCTCATCAAATACGCGCGCGCAGTCCTCTGCACCGCTCACCACATGAAAACGCAGACGCTGAGCATTGGCGCCACAAGGGGCCAGGTGCGCCAACTCCGCCAGCTCGAGCAAAAACTCGCGCGGCACGCGCATGGACTCATCAAAGCGACGGCACGTGCGGGCGCGGCGAACCAACGCATCAAACGCGTCCAAGCCGAGCTTTTCGCAACCCTGCTTTGCCATCGACTCCGCGCTCGACGGCGCCGCGGGAACTGTTTCGTTCATAGGGACCCCCAATACAAGCCAATTGTCCTTAGGAAAATCTAACCTAAAACGTAGGCAATAACGAACAGGGCTGCAATGTTCTACACCTGTTGAATAGAAAATCGCAACGTGGGGAACAACGGAAACAATTCGGGGCCTTTGGGTTACGTTTCGCCCCCTCCGACCCATACGCCAGCGCCTTTAGGCGATACTGGTTGTAACGATCAAGGCTTACGCCGCACGGAAAGGAGACATTATGGGCATCTTTAAGAACGATGACCAAAAATCGAGCCAGTTTGGATTTGACGAGAAAAGCATGGCGGGCAAAGCCGTCAAGGCCGTGCGCTGGATTTACGCCATCACGGGCGTCTTAGCGCTCATTGCTGGTATCGCGCTGCTTTTTGCACCCGCCAAGTCCCTCGTCTTTTTGACGACTGTCCTGGGTTTTTACTTTGTAATCACTGCTGCCATCAGGCTGTTCACTGCCATTTTTGAGCCGCTGCTGCCCACCGGCTGGCGCGTGACGAGCATCATCTCCAACCTACTCATTATCTTGGGCGGCGCCATAATCCTGCGCAACCAGGCCTTCTCGACCGCGACGCTCACCACGATGGTGGTTATCGTGGCCGGCTTTGGCTGGATTGTCGAAGGTGTCATGTCCATTCTGGAGTCCGAGCTTTCGTCCAACCGCGCCCTCGCCATCCTGAGCGGCGCACTCTCCATCATCGCCGGCATGTTCGTGTTTATCTATCCGCTGTGGTCGGCCAAGATGCTCGTCATCTTTAGCGGCGCCGCACTGCTGGTGTTTGGCGTAACGCTGATTGTTCGTGCTATTCAATTTGGCAAACTGGTGCACTAGATGCCACGAACGCTCTTTATTGATGCAGACGCCTGCCCGGTCACGCGCGAGTCGATTGACTGCGCGCGGCGGGCGGGCGTCGCCGTTGTTATCGCCGGCAACAGCACGCAAAACCTAGAACGGCACATTCGCCGCGACGACCCGCGCGATGCTGAGCACGCTCGACGCGGATTTTGGGTCACGACGCTCGATGTGAGCGTGGGCGCCGACAGCGCCGACTTTGCCATTGTCGAACGCCTGCAGGCGGGCGACGTGGTCGTGACGCAGGACATTGGCTTGGCGAGCATGGTGCTCGGGCGCGATGCCGCCGCCATCGGCGTGCGCGGGCGCGTGTACGACAAGGCGACTATCGACATGCAGCTGTTTATTCGCCACGAGGAAAAGAAGGTACGCCGCGCCGGGGGACGCACTCGCGGACCGGCGGCATTTACCAGCGAAGACCGGGCTCGCTTTAAGCGCAAACTCACCGAGCTGCTGCGCTAACCAAGGTAGATTTTTGGGACATGCCCGGAAATCTGCTTTTTTTTGCTTTGGGCGGTATGAGCGCTCAAAATCCATGGCTCAACAAAAAACGGGCTTCAAAATGCCATGCGTCGCCGCATTGTGCAGGCGCCGTGCATGGCTATT
>CABUUE010000188.1 GCA_902494685.1 uncultured Collinsella sp. | reverse complement strand
GCTGCGGGCGCGACGGCGACGGGTGCGCCCGCGGGCGCGGCACCGTCAGCGGCCACGGCCTCAACAGCAGCGGCCTGACGCTCTGCGCGGTCCCACACGCCCGAGCGGCCGCCCTCCTTGTGCAGCAGGCGCACGTCGACGATCTCCATGCCGCGATCGACCGCCTTGCACATGTCATAGATTGTTAAGCACGCAGCACTCGCTCCAGTCAGGGCCTCCATCTCGATACCCGTCTTACCCGTCACGCCGGCCGTAACCAATACATGAAAGCCAACCTGCCCGTCAACGCGCGCCGGCGCCCAGCCCTCGGGCACGTCCTCGGCCGGCGTCCCCGCCGAAGCAATGGGCGCAATGTCGCACTTGCTCTTGGTAATGAGCAACGGATGGCACATGGGGATGATGTCGCTTGTGCGTTTGATGGCCATAATGCCCGCCACGCGCGCGCAGGCAAGCACGTCGCCCTTTTTGGCGCGGTCCTGCAGCACCATAGCCTGCGTCTCAGGATGCATGAGGATAGTGCCCTCGGCGATAGCAATGCGATGGGTCTCGGCCTTGTCGGACACGTCGACCAAGCGCACCTCGCCCTTGGCGTCCACGTGCGTCAGCTCGTCACGACGGGCGTCACGGGCGGGCTCAGTGGCAGCACCGGCAGACGGCTGCGCGCCTGCAACGGCATCGCTGGCCGCAGCCGTGGCTTTGTGGGCAGACATCGCGGCCCTGCGAGCGGCCTTGGTGGCATCGGCGTACCTGCTCTTGGCCATATGATCATCCTCCGATTTGGGACATAAATCGTTGCGTGCCCTCAATTATCGCGTGTTCCTGCGGTTTGTGGGCCACGGCATCGCGCCAAATCGAAAGTACCTGCATATCATCACCACGGCGCAACGCCTCACGCACCGAATACTCGGCATCGCTGAACAGGCACGGACGCACGTTGCCATCGGCCGTCAGGCGCAGACGGTTGCAATTCGCGCAAAAATGGTTGGACATGGCGCTGATGAAGCCAACCGTTCCCGCCGCGCCCGGAAAGTGCCAGTAGCGCGCAGGGCCCGCGCCGGCAGGAGCGTCGTTGATGTCGAGCGGCTCGAGCTCGAGCTCGCCCAGTCCCGCCGCCGCGGCCCCGGCATTGATGCGCGCCCGCAGCTCGTCGCTCGGCACGGTGTCGCTCGCGTCCCACAGCTCGGGATTGAGCGCGGGCGCGTGAGGGTCTACGGCGCAATGCGAGCTCGTGCGCTCGTCACCGATGGGCATGTATTCGATAAAGCGCAGGTGGATGGGGCGGTCGAGCGTGAGCCGCGCGAGGGCTGCCACATCCTGGTTGAGCCGGCGCACCACAACGCAGTTGACCTTAACGGGCTCAAAGCCCCAGGCCAGCGCCGCGTCGATGCCCGCCATGGTCTGCTCGAGCCGACCCAGGCGCGTGATCTTTCCAAAGAGCGTAGGGTCGAGTGTGTCGAGCGAGATGTTAACGCGGTTAAGCCCGGCATCTTTGAGCTGCGGCGCCAGCCTGGGCAGCAGGGCGCCGTTGGTGGTGAGCGAGATGTCCTCGATCTGCGGAATCGCGCGGATGTCGCGAATAAGCGGGATGATACGGCGGCTGACCAGCGGCTCGCCGCCCGTCAGGCGCACGCGGCGAATGCCCTCTCCCGCCACCACGCGCACAAAGCGGGCGATTTCCTCGGCACTGAGTAACTCGTCGTGTGCGCGGGGCGCCACGCCGTCGGCCGGCATGCAGTAAATGCAGCGGAAATTGCACTTGTCGGTAACGGCAATGCGCAGGTAGTTGATATCGCGGCCAAAGCCGTCATGTTGCACGTGCCCGTCCACGCAGCCCTCCCCTCACGCGGCGTTTTATTCTTCGGAAAACATAATACCCCACGAGAGAATCATGCCGACACCCGTACGACAGGACAGGTCACTTTGGGCAAGACCGGCTTCCCAAGCCCACCCTCAGCATACAAACCATCACAACATTCGATGCTTTTCCCGTTTTTGGCAAAAAACGTCGAGTGTTGTGATGGTTTGCCTGCCCGCAGCGCCCCGCAGAAAGACCAAAGCGCCCCTAAAGACCGCCGTCCCAGTGCCGAATCACGAATTCTCGCAGGTCGTTTTGACGTTTCTGGAACGCTTCGCTTCGGTCGCACTTAAGGCCCATAGCGAGCGCGATGGCGTTCATCGCCCGATGCAATTGCAGCTGGTGAGCAAACTGAGTCCCGGTGAGGACGATCATCCTAAAGCCCAGCGCGCTCAGCACGGTCATACGCTCCGCATCCGACGCGCTGCGCTGTTTATCAAGATGGTCCGAGCCGTTGTATTCAATCCCCGTACCACTCGCAGGCGCATATACGTCGATCTCGAAATACCCGGCCTTTGCGAGATATTTGAACTCGCTGGGAACATCGACCCGATGGTTGAGCTCAATCTTGGCGTATCCCAGCCCTCCCTGGGAACGCCTTGCTACGACCATGATTGCGGTGGCCGTCTCCATGGGCGACCGCGCGCCATCGTGCACGCGCCTGAGCACGGCGGCCGCGCGTATAGCCCCCTGACGAGATCGGTTCTCATTGCAATAAGTAATCAAGTCGGCAACGGTATACCTCTGCCCTATCTCGATATAATCGCCCGTCGACAGATGATTCAAATGGTATCGGGCGCAGATTTCGTAGCCATATTCCAGCTGCTCGGGCTCGCTCATCCACGAACCCGCTTGGACAAAGCACATGGCCTCATCAACCACCAGAAGGCCCTCTGCCACCTCAATAAGATGGTCTGGAGGTACCGGCGCCCCAAACACGTGGCACCTAAATCCAGCCGGCGTCGAGCGCTCAAAATCGAAGTTGACGAGCGTGTCGATATGATCGAGCTCTTCTCGTGGAATACCAAGCGAGACCAGATAGTCGGTAACGATCCCAACTGCCGTTGAAGCCCTCAGCCCCTTGGCATCGAGTCCCAATTTGGGCAGGCTCGCGGTCGGTTCCGCCTCGTTAGCAAGCGAGTCCTCATCGTATAGGCTGCTTGCTCGCGAGAGCGGCTCGGACGGGCGCGCCACGTTGTGGTACAGCCAGGCAGTCTTATGGGACAGGACGATCGGCAGGTCCATGAGCCCTCCAATGGAGTCGGATAACCAACCTTATTCCCCTGCCCACGGGTCCGCACACCTTCGTGCGCAAGAAAGCGATTTCACCCGGTCGAGTGGCAGAAAAACCATCACAACATTCGATGCTTTTCCCGTTTTTGGCAAAAAACGTCGAATGTTGTGATGGTTTGAGGCGAGGTGAGGGGCACGGAGGGGTCAAAGCATCGTGCTCGAACGGGTTAATCCAACTCTTTTAAGCCATGCGCCAGCTGCCAGTACTCGCCGTGCTGGGCGAGCAGCTCTTCGTGCGTGCCGCGCTCGATGATGCGGCCGTGTTCGAGGACCATGATGGCGTCGGCGTCGCGG
>CABUUE010000187.1 GCA_902494685.1 uncultured Collinsella sp. | reverse complement strand
TCTCGCCCGTGGCGGCGTTGGCGTTGCCGGAGTTGATAGAAACACCGGCGATGATGCCGTAGCCCTTGTCGGCGCCGCCCAGGTTGGCACGGCTCACCTGCACGGGCGCCGCACAAAAGCGGTTAGTCGTAAACACGCCGGCCCCGGGACAGGGTTTATCGGGCACGACGAGCGCGTAATCCAGGCGCTCGGGATTCTTGCGGAATCCGGCATGGATGCCCGCCGCCTTAAAGCCGGCTGCCGCCGTTACGCCGCCCTCTACGGCACGAATTTTGATATCGAACTGCTCAGCATTCATCGTCTTTATGACTCCTTATATCAAACAAAAAATGGGCATCGGTTGGTGCGCCATGCCAGCCACAATCATGAGACCAGCTTAAGAGTGGCGCCCCACTCGATGCCCGACTACCAAATCGCTAACAATCGAATGTGCTACACCGGGCACGCCACTGTGGGCAAGCCTCGTCGCTCGTCAAAACCAAAGACGATATTGGCGCACTGGACCGCCTGGCCTGCTGCGCCCTTGCACAGATTGTCGATGGCGCCCGTAGCCACCAGAACGCCCGCGCGCTTGTTGAGCGCGAGGCCGATCTGGGCGGCGTTGGTGCCGACGACCGAAGCCGTCTTGGGCTGCTGGCCGGCATCGAGTACGCGCACGAAGGTGCGACCGGCGTAGAACTGCTTGTAATGGTCGACAACGTCCTCAAGGGTCAAGGTATCAATAGCCTGCGGCGTAAGCGGCATCGTCACCGTAGAGAGCAGGCCGCGCTTGAGCGGTGCCAGATGCGGGGTGAAGACGATGCGGTCGGTTAGGCCCAAGATCTGCTCGATTTCGGGCGTGTGACGATGCTTGCCCACGCCATAGGCCTCCAGGTTTTCGTCCGCGCTGCAAAAATGCGTACGGGCGTTGCAGGACTTACCGGCGCCCGTTACACCGCTGATAGCATCAACGATCACGGGGCCGCTCTGGGCGACCCAGCCGGCGCGCACGGCAGGCGCGGCGGCAAGGCTCGTTGCGGTGGGATAGCAACCGGCGCAGGCGACCAGTACGGGCTTGCCATCGGCGCGGTCGGATGCAGCGGTCTCCAAATCCTGGCAGAACAGTTCGGGCAGACCAAAGGCACGGGTCTTGAGCAACTCGGGGCTCGTGTGTTCGGCGGCATACCAGGCCTCAAAGGTGGCCGGATCGCTCAGGCGATAGTCGGCCGAGAGGTCAATGCAGGAGACTCCCGCGGCAAGCAGGGCGGGCACCTGCGCCATGGCAGCCGTGTGCGGCACGGCCAAAAAGACCGCGTCGCAGTTCTTGAGCTCGGGGGCATCATGCGTCGTGAAGACAAGATCGCTTACGCCGGCGAAGCTCGGGTACACCGTAGACAACGGCTGGCCGGCATCGGCGTTGGACGTAATGGCAGCAAGTTCAAACTCGGGATGACCGAGGACGAGGCGAATGAGCTCGGCACCGGCATATCCAGCCGCACCGACGATTCCAACCTTTAATGACATATCAGACTCCTTGTCTGCAGTTATGCACCAATGCGCATCCCGCAGCCGTCGTTATGAAGTGGGTTGAAACTTTAGCACCAAAAGATGCATATATACGCAAATCTTTTACATATTCATGCATTGAAACAGTCCCGACACATTCACTCGAAGGAATTGACAAATGAATACGGGCCCCATATTGCCCAGTGCACCTTACGGTGACGTTGCAATGTGGGGCCCGCTTCATGCGAGAATTTGAATTGTCGAAGCTTGCTGAGAGACTCGTTTAGAGCTCGACCGGCACCCATTCGTCATGGTTGCAGATAAAGGCCTCGGGTTCCTCCACGCTAAAGAAGACGAGCGTGGGGTCGTTGGGCCCCTCATAATGCTCGCCCAAGCGCTCCAGGTGCTTCCAACCTGCCTCGCGCATATCGGGAGCGGCCTGGTCATCCAGACCCGCATGCCCGCGCAAAATGAGCCAGCCATGGCCCGGCCACCAACTCGTGGCCTCAAAGCGCTGGTTTTGCAGCAGCTCCTGCCACACATCTTTGGTGCGTGCCGTCACAAACCACAGCTTGCCACCCTGAATCTGCGCAAACGAAAACGGACGCACATGCGGCTGCCCATCCACGCTCGTCGCCAGATACCACGCCGGCACCGACGTCAGATACTCCAACACCGTATTCAATCCGTCCACGTTTTCTCCTGCCACTAGCTAATTTGGAACGGGTAGTTAATGTGAGACACGCTAGAGCTCCAGGCGCTCTTCGCTGCCGTCGATATCACAGAAGCGGGCGGCGATATTGCGCACCGAGAAGAACGCAAGGCGACCGTCGTTGGCGCTCTCGTGATCTTCGCCGATGCCCACCATGTGCTTAAAGCCGGCTTGGCGCACCCGGTCGCTCACGACCGCGTCGTCCTCGAGCGCGGCCTCGCCGGTCAGCACAATCCAACACTCCCCCGGTTTCCAACCCGAAACCTCAAACTTGGGGTTCGCGCTAAGCTCGGCCCACACGTCCTTATCGCGCGAGGTGCAAAACCACAGCTTGCCATCATCGACCATGGCAAACGAGAACGGCCTCACGCGCGGCTGATGTCCATCCGTCACGTCGATCGTGGCGAGATACCACGCCGGAATACGCCTAAGATACGAACAGGCGCGCTCGAGCTGCGCCGTGCGGTCGTTGTCGGTCATAGGGACCCCTTTCCTGCGCTCGAATCGCGCCTAAACAAGTTGAAGATTGATGACGATGACGCAGATGAGCAGCAACGCCGTCACCACCGCCGCCAGCGCATCGCCGCGGCCAAATGCAAGCGCATGCAGACGTGTGCGGCCCTGCTCGCCATGATAGCAACGGGCATCCATGGCGGCAGACAGCGTTTCGGCATGACGGAACACGCCCGTGAACAGCGGAATCGCCACACTGCCGAGCATACGCACGCCGCCGAGCGGGCCTCCCGTCACGCGCGCACCGCGGCTCGCCTGTGCATCGGCCGTCTGCTTCATCTCGGTGGCAAACTGCGGCATAAAGCGCAGCGCGATGCCCATGATCATGCCGAGCTCGTGCGCAGGAAGTCCCACACGCGCAAACGGCGCGAGCAGGCGCTCGAAGCCCGCGGTGAGGTCGAGCGTCGGTGTGGTGAGCGTGATAGCGCTCATACCGGCCATCATCAAGGTCAGGCGGCACGCCATAAAGGCAGCGGAATGCAGCGAGCCCTCGCTTATCTGCAAAAAGCCGAGCTGCCACAGGATGCGCCCGCTCTGGTCGGAAAACAGGTTGAGCACCGCGACCACCGCGACGATCGCCAGCAGCGGCGCCATCGATGACAGGACGCGACGAGCCGGCACCCGAGACACGGTATAGATCAGGACAACGAAGATTGCGACCGGGACCAGTCCGCGGAAGCTACTGACCGTGAGCGTCGTGATCAGAAACACAAAGCCCAAGAGCAACTTAGTTCGCGGGTCCAGGCGGTGAATTGCACTATC
>CABUUE010000186.1 GCA_902494685.1 uncultured Collinsella sp. | reverse complement strand
TTGCGCGCGGCCGCCCGGTACATAGATGCCGGCCGCCGCGAGCGGGGTCACCTTAACGCCGAGCATCGTGCCGTCCGCACGCGTGGTAAACCAGCTCTGCTCGACCTCGCGCTGGTGGAACTCGCGAATCTGGCGCGCGGCCTTCTCGAGCGCGGCGACAAAGGCCGAATCAAGACCTTCGAGCGCGGCATCGATCTGCTCTTGCGGCAAGCGGAAGCTCTGCAGCTCGACACCGTCAAAACGCTGACAGTAATCGCGCACCGCGGCATCGCCGTTGGCACGCACGTTGGCCACGATATCGCGGGCGGCGTCGACGATGTTTTGCGGCAGCACACCCTTGCGGTTGAGCTGGTTGGTAACGAGGCGCTCACCGGGAGCAAGCTTGATGGTCTTCATATCGGTATCCCCTATCGGTCGAGGTTGTGTTCGAAAAACGAGAGGCCGGGCGGCGGCGCCAATCGGCCCGCAGCCCGTACGTTGGGGCGCCCGTGCGCGCTCGCGCTATTGTGCCGAGCCCGCGACGGGCTCAAAATGCTTGTCCTTAACGGCCGCGGCCAGGCGATCTGCCAGATTGCGCACACGCGGATCCAGACGCGCGGCGCCCGGGTTGACAAAGAAGCGGGCCGTGCAGTCCATGATGCGCCCGGTGATGACCAGGTCGTTGTCGCGCAGGGTAGCGCCCGTGGCGGTAATGTCCACGATGCGGTCGGTCATGCCGACGATGGGTCCCAGTTCGATGTTGCCGTGCAGCGAGACGATATCGGCATTCACGCCGCGCTCGGCATACCACGCGCTCGCGATGCGCGGGTACTTGGTTGCCACGCGAAACGAACCGCGGCGGGCATAGTTGCGCTCGGCCTGACCGGCGCGCCACGCGGGCTCCGCCTCGATAAAGGTGCACAGGCCATAGCCCAGGTCGACCAGCTGCAGCAGGTTGAGGTCTGCCTCGATAAGCGAGTCCCAACCGCAGATGCCGCAGTCGGCGCCGCCGCAGCCCACAAAGGCGGGCGCGTCGCTGGGGCGCACAATGACAAACTCGATATCTCCGACCACGCCCTCGCCGGCACGCGTGTCGCGACCGCGCACGATTAGATGACGGCCGGGGTCACGCAGCTCAGAGACATCCAGGCCCGCGGCCTCGAGCACGTCGAGCGTGTCAGCCTTGAGCGAGCCCTTGGGCACGGCAATGCGCAGCGGACCCTCGGCGCCGCGACCCACGGCGTGGTCGCCATTGGAAGCGGCATCCTCGGCCGAGGTGTGCGCGGCCTCCAGGCGCTCGAGCGAAAAGGCAAAGCCCGCCGCCGGCACCTCGATACCGTCGCCAAATGCGCCGGTAAAGATGGAGTCATAGCGTCCGCCCGAACCGACAGGATCGGGCAAGCCGCCGGCATAGGCCTTAAAGACCAAGCCCGTGTAGTAATCAAAAGAGTTCATGATAGAGAAGTCGAACGACAGCACCTGGGCGTCCTCGGGTGCCAGGCCCTCGACCAGGGCACGCAGCTCGCGCGTCAGCGGCGCGACGATACCGGCGGCCTCCAGCAGCGCGTCCACGCGGTCGAGTACCTCGGCACCGCCGTGCAGACGCGGCAGCTCGCTAATGGCGGCCTTGACGGCATCGGACTCGGTGCTTGCCGCCACGCGGGCATCGAGGCCCACAAAGTCGTTGGCGTGCACGCAGCGCAGGGCCTCAGCGGCCAGCTCGCGATCCTCGCACGCCGCGAGCAGTTCCTTAAACGGACGCACGCTACCTGCGATAATGCGTGCATCGGGCAGCGCCAGCTTGCGCACCGCCTCGGCCACGAGCGAGACGATCTCGACATCGCCCGCGGTATCGCCCGCACCGATAAGCTCAAAGCCCAGCTGTGTAAACTGGCGCGAGCCGCCGGCATTGCGCTGGCACTCACGAACCACCGGTGCCTCGTAGCGAAGGCGCAGGGGCAGGTCGGCCGCGCGCATGCGGGTCGAAACCAGACGCACGATCGGCAATGTGTTGTCGGGACGGACCACCAGCAGGCGGCCATCATCGTCAAAGAGCTTAAACGGCGTGTCCGCAATGCGGCCGCCCTCCTCGAGCGAACCCTTGTCCTCGAGCAGCGGTGTCTCGACCGGAAGGTAATGATGCTCCCTAAAGCAGCCCTTCACCGTACATGCGATCTCCTCGCGCGCCTGAGCCTCCTCGGGCAATATGTCCCGGAATCCCCACGGTGTGGCCGTCATCTGGTGAGCCTCCTCATGCTGTGTTTCATATAGAGCAGAAGACCGGCATAGCTCCGCCGGTCTTCTGGGTACTTTAGCATACTAGAGTGTTTGCGGGGAGAATCGTCCTCCTCGGCTCACACCGTATTCATTTGGAAACATAGGAGCGGATTGTCGCAACCCAACCCCACCTAGACGCCAATTGCGCGTCGGTACTCCGCCATAACCTGAGCGTCGGCTGCCACGGGATTGGCGAAATAGCGCCAATCATAGGTCTCGGCCGAAACAACTCCGCGATAGCCGCGCGCCACCAGCCTATCCAGGTCGGCGCGCATATCGCGGTCGCCGTCACCCCAAGCAAGATGCGTCGTGCCGTCTGCCGCAACATCGACAAAATGCACGTGGGCGACATCATCGCCAAGCAGATCGAAATAATCGTCGATGGTATCCCCTGCCACCGCCATAGCGCCCAAATCCAGACACGCCTTAAGTGCCGGATGATCAACTGCCTCGATCATGCGCTTCGTGTCGGCCGCCGAGTTCACGATCATCGACTCAACCGGCTGTAGGGCCTCGAGCACCAGTCGCACGCCGCGCTCTCCCGCATGCTCGGCAATCGCACGCAGCATCGAGGCGCTGCGACCCCACGCGTCCTCGATCGGCTCGTTCAAAAATGCCCAGCCGCTCGAGACCATGACCTGCTCGGCTCCAAGTTCCGCCGCGATATCTACAACGTTCTTAAAGTACGCGAGCGTGCGGGCACGCGCCTCATTCCCGCGCGCCGCGATATTCCACGGCTTGGGGTTGTTCTGTTCGGGACAAAGCCCCACAATCCGAACCCCATACCGCTGCGACAGCTCCCGTACCCGCTCGAGCGAATCGTATCCATGGCAATCGACATACAGATGCATCGCCCCGGTCCAAAGCTCGCAACACGTGTAGCCCGAGGCCGCTGCCGAAGAAAAGAATTCTTCAAGGTCAAAATAACGATGGCTGATATTCATGACGGCAAGCAGGGGGTAGCTCATAATTACTCTCCAACCTAAACGAGGCCCCGTTCCATATAGGAGCGGGGCCCAATTACATAAACGTTATTTGCTCTTAGTAGTCGAACTGGTGATAGTAGCGGCGATAGTTAAGGTTGTGCTTGGTGACCGTCTCGTAGTAAGCGGCAAGGCGATCGGTGATCAGCGAGGAGAGGATCCACGGAGACACGATGACGCGGAACTCATCGTCAAGGCCGGGGATCGCGAACTCGGCGGTGTCGATGATGTTGATGTCGGTGTCGCCGGTCACGCCGCGGGTCAGGAAGGCGCGGACGCGCTCGTCG
>CABUUE010000185.1 GCA_902494685.1 uncultured Collinsella sp. | reverse complement strand
CCCCGCCATCGTGGCTTCGGGCTTGCTGCTGGGCATTATGAGCGCCCTCAACTTTATGGCCTCCAACGGCTTTATCGCGCTCGACACCAATAACTTTATCTACAAGATCGCCGACCTGGTCTCGGGCACGTCCTTCGGCATTCTGCAGATCCTGATCGGCTACTCCGCCGCAAAGGCCTTTGGCGCCAACCCGTATCTGGGTGCCGTCGTCGGCGGTGCATTCATCAACTCCTCGCTGCAGAGCGCCTACACGGTTGCCTCCGAGGGCGTTCAGACCATGGTCACCGTCATCCCCGGCGTGTACAGCTTTGAGTGGGTCGGCTATCAGGGGCATGTGATCCCCATCGTTATCGCCTGCGCCATTCTCGCCTTCCTCGAGAAGCGTCTGCACAAGATCGTTCCCGAGATGTTTGACCTCTTTGTGACCCCGCTCGTCTCGGTGTTCGTGACCGTGCTCGTGACGCTCGTTGCCGTCGGCCCCATCTTTGTCTGGGCCGAGAACGCCATCCTCGGTCTGATCCAGGCCCTGCTGACCCTGCCCTTCGGCATCGGTTCCTTTATCGTCGGCCTGTTCTATGCCCCCACGGTCGTTACCGGTATCCACCAGATGTACACCGCCATCGACCTGGGCCAGCTCGCCCAGTACGGCGTGACCTATTGGCTGCCCATCGCCAGCGCCGCCAACATCGCTCAGGGTGGTGCCGCGCTCGCCGTTGCCTTTAAGACCCGCGATGCCAAGATCAAGGGACTGGCGCTTCCTTCGGCCCTGTCCGCCTTCATGGGCATTACCGAGCCTGCCATCTTTGGTGTGAACCTGCGCTTCTTTAAGCCCTTCATCGCCGGCTGCATCGGCGGCGGTTGCGGTGCCCTGGTCTGCGCGCTCACTTCGCTGGCTGCCTCCGGCACGGGCGTTACCGGTATCTTCGGTATCCTGCTGTGCCTGGCCCAGCCCGTGCAGTACGCGATCATGTTTGCGGTCGCCGCGCTGGTTTCCTTTGCTATCTCGTTTGTCCTGTACAAGGACGAGCCCAAGGCTTCCGAGCAGGCCTAAGAGCTTTTGATTGAGGGGATGCCCGCGGGTCGTATGCTCGCGGGCGTTTCTCGTATCTGGTGCCGATCTCTGGTGCCTTGTTGCTTTCGATCCGTTAGGACTTTGATATGTCTAATGCACTTGGTCGCGACCTTGCAAAGCTGGTCGCCGCTGTTGACGCCGCCGCCTCTGAGTGCGGCCATGGCGCGTATGGCCAGCGCTTCCATATAATGCCGCCGGCGGGCTGGCTCAACGACCCCAACGGTCTTTGCCAGGCAGGCGGCGTGTTCCATGCCTATTTTCAGTATGCGCCGTTTGATGTCGAGGGTGGCGTTAAGGCCTGGGGCCATGCGACGAGCCGCGACCTTATGACGTGGGACTATGTTGGCGCTCCGTTGCTGCCCGACGAGCCGTTCGATTGCCACGGTGTGTATTCGGGCTCCGCGCTTGCCGAGGACGGTCGCATTCGCGTGCTCTATACGGGCAACGTTAAGCTTCCCGATGCGGACGGCACGTACGACTACGTCAATACCGGCCGCCGCGCCGATACTGTTTATGTCGAGAGCGTTGATGGCCTTGCCGGTCGGGAGTTCAGCCAAAAGCGCGTGGTGCTGGCGTCCGAGGATTATCCCGAGGATTTGACCTGCCACGTGCGTGACCCCAAGGTGTGGCGCGATGATGATGGGCGTTACCACATGGTGCTGGGCGCGCGTCGTCGCGTGGACGGTCCGCATGTCGATAGTCGATTTTGCGCCATGCACGGCGAGGGTGCCGGGCGCGATGTGGGTGAGATCCTGGTGTATGGCTCGGCCGATATGCTGAGTTGGGAGCTCGAGAGCCGTGTGTCTACGCCCGAGCGCTTTGGCTTTATGTGGGAGTGCCCGGGATACCTTGAGCTTGAGGCGGATGGCGGTGTACCGGCGAAGTGGCTGTCCTTCTCGCCCCAGGGCCTCAAGGGCGGTCGTTGGGACCGCGGCAATGTATATGCAGCGGGCTACATGCCTGTAACGGGCGACATTACGGGCGGCAATGACGCTTATGAGCTGGGCGAGTTCCGCCTGTGGGACGCCGGTTTTGACTTCTATGCTCCGCAGGAGTTCACGGCCGAGGACGGTCGCCATATTCTAATCGGCTGGATGGGCATGCCCGATGAGCCGACCTATGGCAACGACCCCACCGTGGCGTGCGGCTGGCAGCACTGCATGACGGTGCCGCGTGAGCTTACAGCCGGTGCTGGCGGCGTGGTACTGCAGCAGCCGGCGCGCGAGATCGAGCGCCATTATGCCTCGGTGCGTGTGGGGGAGGGCTCGTTGGAGGTTGCCGGCGATACCTGTTTTGACGTTGTTGTTGACGGTGTCGACGGCGCGTTTACCGCGACCGTTGATGGCGAGCTAAAGCTGGCGTTTGTTCCCGCCGAGGGCGAACTGCCCTCGCGCTTTGAGATGCGATTTACCGATGAGAGTCGCGCTTCTGCCGGCTGCGGTCGTACCGTGCGTTGGGAGTCCGTCGACGAGGTTAGTAACGTGCGCATTGTTGGCGATGTTTCCTCGGTCGAGGTGTTTGTGAACGATGGTGCGCTCGTGTTCTCGACGCGCATCTATCCCGAGGCCTATGGCGTGACCGTTGACGCTCCGGGCGCGAATGTGACCTACCACGCGCTCAACATCTAAGCGATTCGTCGCATATCGGCGCTATACTGCAGCCGTAGCCCACGATGCGGGAAACATCCGCATCGTGGGTTTTTGTTATGGAGGGAAGGTGCCGTATGGGCGTACAGCAGCTAGAAGAGGCCTGGGCTTTGAGGGCCAGCGCGCGTGAGGCGCGGTTGCTTGCGGCGTCGCATGTGCCGGCAGCGCTGTCGTTGCTGGGGATTGTACGGCCCGGCGATCGTCTGGTGGCCTTTGCGGATGACTTTGCCGATGCGTTTGCGAGCGGCTTTGATGACTGCGATGTTGTGCTCGTGGGCTCGCCGTCCGCCGAGGCGTTTGCCGCCGCATCCGAGGGCTTTGATGCTTCGTTTGATGCCGAGGGTCCGCACCTGTGGTGGTTCGTCAACTCCATCGGCGGGTTTGGTCTGCGTGTGCCCGATCTGCGTGCGCTTGGCCGCGCGGCTCGTGAGGCCCGCGCGCTGCTTGTTGTGGACAACACCGTGGCGTCGGCTTTTGGCTGCGATTCGCTGCGGCAGGGTGCTGCGCTGTCGCTTGAGGCGCTCGATCGTGTATGCGCCGGTGATGCTTCGCGCAAGTTGGTTGCCGTATCGGTGGCGCGCTCGCAGCTCAAGCGCCATCGTGTGGATGCCGCGGCTGAGTGCGCGCATGCCCTGCTTGAGGGCTGTGGCTTGGCCAAGCTTGATATGCCTGCTGACGAGGCCGGTGTGCTGGAGCGCGGGCTGGACTCGCTCGATGTCCGCATGCAGGCGCATTTCGACCGCGCCCGTGCGCTGGCCGAGTATCTGGCCGCCAACGAGATGGTGCGCAACGTTCGCTATCCCGGGCTG
>CABUUE010000184.1 GCA_902494685.1 uncultured Collinsella sp. | reverse complement strand
GCCCATCATAGGCTTTTGCGCGGGTAGAATGCATGGATAACTTGATGCTTGCAGGCGACGGAAAGGAAACGTTGCATGGACCAGGACAAGACGACCGTGATGGGCGGATATGGCTCCGCACAGGCTGGCGATAGCGCCGATGCGACTCGCGTTGTTTCCAACCCCGGTTATACCGACCCCGCCGCGACGCAGACGTCTGCCGAACCCACACGGGTTATAGGCTACGGCGACACGGCGCAGGATTCTTACGCTGCATCTTCGCAAGGCCCCTATGGCAACGCAGCTCCGGATCCGTTTGATTGCGCGCCGCAGGATTCTTATGCTGCCTCGACGCCGAATCCCTATGACAACCTGCCGCAGAATCCCATTCCGCAGCCTCAGCAGACGACGTATATGCCTCGCACGGCGCAGCCTCGCTACGAGTCGCGCGAGCCGTATCGCGAGTACCCCAAGTCGATTCCGCAATATGGCGAGGACGAGGAGAAGAGGCCGTCGCGTTCGTCGAGCGCGATCAAGAAGATCCTCATCGTACTGGCGATCTTCTTTGCGCTGTCGGTTGTGTTTGCCATCGTGTCGGGCATGCTCAACAAGCGAGGGAGTTCAACGGCCGATGCCACTGCCGAGCAAACCGAGCCCGCCTCGTCTAGCACCGTTGATTTGAGCGATATCCCGGGGCAGTACTGGTCCAACGCCAAGAAGATCCTCAAGTCGCGCGGCGCCGATCTTTCGAATGCCGTGGTCCTGACTGATGATGGCTCAACGCCCGTCGTCGATGCCAACTGGGTCGTTACTTCTGCCTACTATAACGACAGCGGCAACCTCGAAATTCAGCTCACGCACAAGAACAGCTCAGGCAACTCGTCCGACGGACAAAGCGGTACCGACAGCTCGAGCTCCAATACGCTGGAGGACTTGAGCAACAAGGCACAGGAGTTGGGAGACAAGGCGCAAGAGCTGGGCGACACGGCACAAAACCTGGGCGATACCGCGCAGAACTTGGGCGGCTTGGCGACGGATGCCTGGAACGCCCTGCAAAACGGCATCTCGGGCGCGCAGGGAAACTAGCTGTTAAGCAGGCTACAGCTGCTCGGCCGGACGGTCGGGCGAGCTAAAGCCCGAGTCAAACGTAACGACGCATGAGGCATCGGGTCGGCGCTCGTGCACGATGCGCGTGACGAGCTCCAGCAGCTCCTCGTCGGATATGTCAAAGCCGTCGGGACGCACCAGGTCAAACGAAACGAACCCGTCGTGCTCGTGCAGGTCGTGGATGGAGAGCGCGGGATCGATCTGCATGACGCCGCGCTTGACCCAGCCGCGCAAGTCATCGCCGGTTGTCGCGATGGGGTCGCAGTGCAGCGTGATACCAATGCCCATCTGGCGCTTGATGTCGTGCTCGATGGTGTCCAGAATCTCGTGGTGCTCAAACGCGTCGCCCTCGCCGGGCATCTCCACGTGGGCGCTGGCAAACTGACGACCGGGGCCGTAGTCGTGCACCATGAGGTCGTGTGTGCCCAAGACCTGCGGATAGGACATGATCTTGTCGCGGATTGCCTGGACGAGCTTGGGGTCGGGCGCTTGCCCCAGCAACGGGCTGATGGCGTCGCGCACCAGGCCCAGACCGCTGATGCAGATGAAGATGCCCACACCCAGGCCTGCCCAGCCGTCGAGATCAAAGCCGGTCGTCTGCGAAATAAGCGCCGCCACCAAGACCGAGCCCGAGGTGATGACGTCGTTTTTGGAGTCCTGCGCCGTGGCGATGAGCGTTTCGGAGTCGATGCGATCGCCCAGCGTGCGGTTGAACGCTGCCATCCAGAGCTTAACGAGCATGGACAAGACGAGGGCGGCTAAGGAGAGCACCGAATATGCAGTGGGCGAGGGCTTGATGATCTTGGTGATAGACTCGAGGATTAGGTTGATGCCGACGGCACAAACCAGGACGGCGACAAACAGACCAGCCAGGTACTCGTAGCGGCCGTGGCCGTAAGGGTGGCCCTCGTCTGCCGGGCGGCTGGCAAGGCGGAACCCGAGCAGGCTCACGATGTTGCTCGAGGCATCGGAGAGGTTGTTGAAAGCGTCGGCGATGAGGGAGACGGAACCGGCGAGCAGGCCCGCGATGCCCTTGGCCAGGCACAGGGTGATGTTGAGTCCAATGCAGATGAGGCTTGCGGTAAAACCCGCGTTGGTGCGGCAAGATGCATCGACCGGCTCGTCCTCGCTGCCGGGAACAAGCGTATGTACCAGCCGATTTACAAATAGCATAGCGGTCGTCCTTACAATCATGTTTAAGGGGATAGTGTAGCTCGCGCGGGGGCGCCGTGCACCGATGCTCAGAAAATGCAGCAATAGTCTGCCGGTGCTAACGAGCGAGCCTTCTCGTCTGCCTGGGTGGTCCATTTTGGGCCACATGGGTATGGGCATGTGCCTGTTTGATCGACATACTTAATGCCGACAGCCCCTGTGCAAAGGAGGACGTTTCCATGGACGAGATGTTTGCCATTAAATGTCAAAACTGCGGCGGCCCTATGTACTCGCACCAGGCTAAGCGCAGCTTTGAGTGCGCCTATTGCGGCACGGTCGTTCCGTGGCAGGCGGACGCCGGAGAGCCCAAGAGCGCTTTGGGCATTCGCCATACGCCGTTGACGGTTGTCGATGGCCTGCTCAAGCTCACCCATGTGTCGCAGCTCGAGCGCCCGGAGGACCCGGACTGGTATTTCTTTAATTCGTACTGGCGCAATCAGTCGGTTCTGGAGCATCTACTGTGGGAGGACCGCGGCACGGCGCAAGAGTTCCAAGAGGCTACGCATGTGAGCATTCCTTGCCCCTTCTGCGGAGCGTCCTTTGAGGGCGAGTCGACCCAGCGCGTGTTTGAGTGCCCGTCCTGCGGCAACAAGATCGGCATTGCCGACCTGCTCAAGCCCGGTACCTTCAGCAAGCGTCTGACCATGGGCGTGGGTGCAGAGTATGTGCCGGAGCAGGGCATTCCCTGCGAAATCTCGCCGCAGCAGGCACGTGCCAACGCACTGCAGCTGGTGCGCCAGTACCCCGACGCCTTTGCCGGGCACGACGTGGAAGACGCGATCCAAAACGACATGATGCTCTTCTACTTCCCCATGGCGCTGGCGGACCTGCGCATGATGGCGAGCTTCCCGGGCAAGGGCCTGAGCAAGGAGACCCTAGTGTACTACGAGGTGCTCGACTGGGCATATCCCAGGGCAAACTACCTGGACGTTCGCCTCATGGGCATTTTGGAGCCATGGGACTTTGCCAAGGTCGGCCCGTTCGATCCCGCCATGCAGGAAGGCGACTTCCGCGTCGTCTCTGTCGATGCGTCTACCAAGGACCAGGTGGTCATTGATAAGTTGGCGCTCGACGTTGCGGGCAACGATGCCGAGGCTGTACTGGGGCTCAATAAAAAGAGCATCCGCACGTGGGCATGCAAGGCCCGCAAGCATAAGGACGGCCTGGTGATGGTGCCGGTCTACTTTGTCGATCGTCCGGCAACGGATAGCCGCGATGGCGAGCAGGTGCGCATTGCCGTAAACGGCCAGACGGGCCGCGCGGCCGCG
>CABUUE010000183.1 GCA_902494685.1 uncultured Collinsella sp. | reverse complement strand
TGGTCCTTGATGAGGTCCAGGCCAAAGACGATCAAGATGATCGCGCTTGCCGCCGAGAGCATAATGCCGGCGACGATAAGGCCAACCGCGACTAGGGTGTTATCACCGAGCTTAGCGGCGACGTTGCCGTTAATGAGTGCGGTGATGACCTGCCACATAAAGACGGCGACTGACGGGAGCGTGCCCACGCCAGATAGGGTGCACAGGACTGCGTAGACCTTGATGATAAGGGGGATCTTCTTGGCCTCCGTGGTGCTGGGGACACTGGGGTCGAGTTGATTTCGATCCATACGCTACCTTTCTCGTCTTGTAGTAGCCTACAAGGATACGCCGACGACCAGCTAAAAGACAGGACGAACGTCCCAATTGCAACAATGTAGCCCCTAGCGCGGGCGAGACACGGCGCACGGGAAGTCTTCGAGGCCGTTGCCCCTGAGAGTGGACTACCCAATAAAATGTTTGGTCGCAAAACGGATAATAAGCTCGGTGGGCTTTTAAAAAGCGCTGCTCATGCGCGGGGGAGCGCGTCGCGCCGTGCGTATAATAAGGCGGGTAACGCCAAAATACGAGGCTCTGAGGGGATGCCATGTCTCAAGAAACCATCCGCGCGGCCGAGCGTGCCGCGGGACAGGTGAACGCCATGTCGACGTATGATCCGGACTCTGACCAGCTGCATGAGGAATGCGGCGTTTTTGGTGTCTGGGCGCCCGATCGCGACGTGGCTCGACTGACGTACTTTGGCCTGCGTGCACTGCAGCACCGTGGCCAAGAATCGGCGGGAATCGCTGTTGGTGACGGCGGTACGGTTATGGTCCGCAAGGATCTGGGCCTGCTCGACCGCGTGTTCTCCAATGCCGACTTGTCGACGCTCTCCGGTCAGCTGGCCGTGGGTCATGTGCGCTACGGCACCGCCGGCGCCAAGAGCTGGGAAGCCTCTCAGCCGCACCTCTCTACCATCAATAGCGTCATTATCGCGCTCGCGCACAACGGCACCCTCGTCAACACCGACGAGCTGCGTCGCCAGCTGATCGAGCTGGGCGTACCGTTCCTCTCCAACTCGGATTCCGAGGTCGCGACCAAACTCATCGGCTACTTTACTCAGCGTACTGGCCATCTGCGCGAGGGCATTCGCAAGACCATGGAGCTCGTGCGCGGCGGCTACGCCATGACGCTCATCAACGAGCAGGCGCTCTACGCATTCCGCGATCCGCACGGCATTCGCCCGCTCGTGCTGGGCAAGCTGGTGGACGAGGGTCTGGACCAGGCCGATGCCGCATCCGTTTCGCAGCTGCCGTCGCAGGACGGCGCCGCGACGGTCGACGCCACCACCCATGTCACGCGCGCCGGCGGCTGGGTCGTTGCCTCCGAGACCTGCGCGCTCGATATCGTGGGCGCCGAGTACGTCCGCGACGTCCGTCCCGGTGAGATTTTGCGCATCAGCGCCGAGGGCCTTGTGTCCGAGCAGGGCGTGCCTGCCGCCGAAGAGCCTGCTAACTGCATTTTTGAGCAGGTCTACTTTGCTCGCCCCGATTCCATCATGAACGGCAAGAGCGTCTACGCCTGCCGTTATGACATGGGTCGTCAGCTGGCACATGAGGAGCCCGTCGAGGCCGACCTGGTCATCGGCGTGCCCGACTCCGGCCTGCCGCCCGCGGAGGGCTATTCGCACGAGAGTGGCATTCCCTTTGGCGAGGGCCTCATCAAGAACCGCTATGTGGGCCGTACGTTTATCGAGCCTACGCAGGAGCTGCGTGCCATGGGCGTGCGTATGAAGCTCAACCCGCTGCGTGACAACATCGAGGGCAAGCGCCTGGTCGTCATCGACGACTCCATCGTGCGCGGCACCACCATGGTGCAGCTCGTCAAGATGCTGCGCAACGCCGGCGCCAAGGAGATTCATATCCGCATCAACTCGCCCGAGGTCATCTGGCCGTGCTTCTACGGTATCGATACCGACGTGCAGTCGCAGCTTATCAGCGCCAACAAGACGGTCGACGAGATTTGCGAGTATATCGGCGCCGATTCGCTGGCCTTCCTTTCGGTCGAGGGCCTGCTTAAGGTCATGCCCAAGGGCGGCTACTGCGATGCGTGCTTTACCGGCCGTTATCCCGTGGCGATTCCCGAGAGCTTTGGCCGCGACAAGTTTATGGAGGGCTTTAAGCCCCGCAACCTGGACAAGCCGCTGCACTTTGATGACGACGCCGTGGTCGAGAAATACGATGACCGCAGCTGGGAAGAGGAACACGGCGAGGCCTAAAACCTGCCAAAAGGGGACAGGTTTATTTTGGTAGGTTTTACCTGCTGTTTTGTTGATTGAGCGGCGCGCGTTGTTATGGCGCGCGCCGAAATGAACGCAACTATGAGCACCGTTTGGCGCCCGGGCGGCGGACGGTAGTGGGAGAGGAAGGCTCAGATGAGCGATAGCAAGCATGTGACGTATGAGGATGCCGGCGTCGATACCGCCGAGGGCGGCCGCGCCGTCGACGCTATTAAGCAGATGGTCAAGGACACCAACCGCCCCGAGGTCATCGGCGGTATCGGTGGCTTCGGTGGCCTGTTCTCGGCCGCCGCGCTTAAGGATATGGAAGACCCGATTCTGATTAGCGGTACCGACGGCGTGGGCACCAAGCTCGTGCTCGCCCAGATCATGGACCGTCACGAGACGGTGGGCCAGGACCTGGTCGCTATGTGCGTCAACGACATTCTGGCTTCGGGCGCCGAGCCGCTGTTCTTCCTGGACTACGTTGCCATCGGTCACATCGAGGCCGAGCACATGGCAAAGATCATCAAGGGTGTGGCCGACGGCTGCAAGCTCGCGGGCTGCGCGCTCGTGGGCGGCGAGATGGCCGAGCACCCGGGCGTTATGGCTCCTGCCGACTACGACCTTGCCGGATTTACCGTGGGCGTCGTCGACCGTCCCAAGATGCTCGACCCCGCAAACGTCCGCCCCGGCGACGTGATCCTGGGCCTGCCTTCCACTGGCGTGCACTCCAACGGCTACTCGCTCGTGCGCAAGGTCATCGGCGTCGACGGCATTAAGCCGGGCACGCCCGAGGCCGCCGCTAAGGCCGAGGAGCTGAGCCGCCCGCTCGAGGAGCTCGGCGGTGCATCGCTGGCAGACGCCCTGCTGGCTCCCACGCGCATCTACGTCAAGCCGATTCTGGAGCTGCTGCGCGGCGGCGCCAACGTGCACGCCATCGCCCACATCACCGGCGGCGGCATCACCGAGAACCTCAACCGCGCGCTCGCCGACGACGTCGACGCCGTGGTCACCCGCAACGGTGCCGAGATGGGTTGGGACGTTCCGCCCGTCATCACCTACGTGTCGCGCCAGGCCGAGCTCGCGCCCAATGAGGCATGCAAGGCCTTCAACATGGGCGTTGGCCTGTGCCTGATCGTCGCCCCCGAGGACGAGGCTGCCGTGACCGAGGCTCTGGTCGCGCTGGGCGAGAAGCCGTTCCGCGTGGGCGAGTGCGTCGAGGGTTCCGGTAAGGTCGTGTACTCCGATGAGCGCTAACGAGCAGATGGCTGCTGCCGAGGGCCTGGATTTTGTGCCCTATACCCGTCCGACCGGCACCGATACGGCCGAG
>CABUUE010000182.1 GCA_902494685.1 uncultured Collinsella sp. | reverse complement strand
CCCCCTGCGTCTATCTGTGCGGCGAGGACGGCTAAAGAAGCGAAAAGCGCTCCCAGCACGTCGAGGACAATCATAGCGGTAATGCCCGCCACGGGATAAATCACTGCTGCAAGCGCGGCGCCAAGAATGTATCCGCCGGACTGAATCGCCTGAGTCACCCCCGATAGGCGAACGAGATGCTCTGGCGGGGCGAGATGGGGCGTGAGAGATTGGGAGGCTGGCGTGTAGAACGAAGTGCCAACTGCACGGAGAAACAGGGCGATGAGAATTAGCCATACAGGTAAGCTGCCAGCCAACGAGGCAATCGTCAAGGCGGCGCCCACCGCGGCAATGAAGAGGTCGGTGCCGATGAGGACACGTTTCAAAGGCAGTCTGTCGACAAGGGCGCCCGCAAGGATTCCGAACAAAGCAATCGGCAGAAAGCCTGCCAGCGATGCTAAGGAGAGGAGAGAAGACGACCCTGCCGTGAGGGCGAGATGCCAAATAAGACCCATTTGGAGAATCGAACTCGTCAATGTCGAAACGAGCTCCCCGCCCCATACGAAACAAAGCTTGAATTGCCATGAATGGCACAGCAGAGCAGACCTGCTCCGAGAGGTTTCAAATATCATGGTTATGTCCAATCGTGAAATGGCGTGCAGAAAAACAGCGCGACGCCACAACAGCGCCGCTTTCTAGGCGCTCATCCACGTGCGGAAAAGACCAACCACGACACCCCTCCTTTGTTAATTCGGTCTGGCAAACCATGTAATATTAACGAGGCTTGAGTTTGCCTGTCAAGAATCGACCATCGGTAAGGGCAATCCTCTCTGGCCATTCGATTCCTTTTGTATCTATGGCTGCATTTACGTTATGTGGTTATTAATTTCGTTAGAATTCCCAAGCAAAACGCTTTTATGCACCATGCCTGCGCAAGCGAGAAAAGCCATTTCTAAGCCTCGGTCCACGAAAATGTCGACTTGGCTTTTCATTGAGCCGATACTTCCAACACCGCTGAAAACGAACCAAACGCGTAGCTCTTGCGTATCCGCAACTCGCACCATCAAAGTATGCAAGCATCCTGATGAGCAGGATAGCCTCTGATCGTCTGTATCTCAATTCGGAACAAAGATCCTGGGAAAAGGGTCTGCGGCGCCGAACGCGAACAATGTGTGTACGCTGTCGAGAAATGAGGCGCGCGCCGAGAAACCGGTGGTCCATACTCCACGCCGCACCCCCAACTGAGCCTCGTAGGATTGGACCTCTTTAAGCAACGGTTCGAGGTCTTTTTCGCGCTCAGCGGCGTCCCTGGCCTTGTCTTCGATGCCGGCGAGTTGCTCGGTAATCCAATCGATTACCTGGCCGACGTCGTTGTACCTGCCCTCGATCTCGTTTCTTGCCGCCTGTCGTGCCTCGGCGGGCTTTTGGAGGTAATCGTCATGAAGGGCTGCGTAGGTTCTGGCGATGTCCAGGGCGTTTTTGATCTTCGCCCTCTGGTCGCCGGCGATCATGGAGGCGATCGATTCCAGCTTGGCGTCGATGCGCTGGAGGCTGTCGCTGATTTCGGTCATGTACGCCTGGCCGACAACCATCGCCGCCGCGGCAAGGCCGATGCTGGCGATCTGCGCGGGGCTGACCCCGGTAGCTTTGAGCGAGACGTCGCCGCTCAGGCGACCCTTTGGGTCTCGGACGAGGGCCCTCACCGCTTCCGGATCCTTCTTCGAGGCGACGAGGTCCTTAAAGCTGTAGCCTTCGGGAACCTCGACTTTGTAGAGCTGTTTTCCTCGACGAGGTCTATGACGTCCGAGGCGAGGCCGAGAATGGCGTCCGCCCGCTCTCCGATGCCGGCGTTGTTCTCTTTGCCCGCATCGGCGTTCGCGACGAGCCTGATGTTCTCCAAGTCCTCGACGGGAACGACCTCGACGCTGATTGGCGCAAGTTCTTTGTCGCTCATGCTCTTAGCGCCTATCTCGCCTCGTCGGAACGCGCCAGGACGTCCCATTTGTTGTACGAGCCCTCGGCCTGAAGATCCCTGACGAGGGCCTCATAGCGGGTCTCGAGGTCTTTCTCCTCACACGGGAAGAGCAGGATCATCATTGGTCTTTTGAACTTGAAGTCGGCGTAGACGTCGACGTTGCCGAAACCGCAAAGCTGGGTGTAGATACTGAAGTCCATGGATTTGCCGCAACCGACATAGACGTCCTCGTAGGCGGAAGGGTCTTTCTCTCGTGCCGATTTCATCGTGGCGATGGCGTAGCAGCCGGCGATTGCCATGTACCCATCGTTGAGGTCGGCTTCGCTGGAGACGTTGTTCTCGAAGTTCTCGAAGAAATCTTTTGCGGAGATCGGCGGAAGCGAGCTTGCCACGGCCTTCTTGCGGGATGCCTCGAGTGACTTTTGCTGCTCCTTCTTGTCTTTGATTGCCCGACCCTTTGAAAGGAATGAGTCCCTGGCTTCTCCCAGGCTATCTGCCGCCTGCTTCCCCCTTTGCTGCCCCCAGTCGATCAGAGCGGGCCCGTATTTGTTCACAGCGGGCTCAACGAAGGGTCGAACGTCCTTTCCTATGTCGATAGCCCTTTTGACGTCTTGCAGCTTTATCTTTCCCAATTGCGCGCCTCTGTTCACGGACACCGGGAGCTCATCGAGCAGCTTTCGGCGGTGTCTTGTTTTCATCAAGTGCGTAAATTATCTCACCATATGCAAGACCCCTTGCCGAGATATAGCGGCAAGGGGTCGAAGGGCCATATTCGGTTGTAGTTTCGATCTGCAAGTCCTGGTCTCGGTCGTCG
This sequence comes from uncultured Collinsella sp., assembly GCA_902494685.1. Classification (GTDB taxonomy): domain Bacteria; phylum Actinomycetota; class Coriobacteriia; order Coriobacteriales; family Coriobacteriaceae; genus Collinsella. The sequence goes on along the minus strand of CABUUE010000182.1, from coordinate 844 downwards.
TCGCCGGCTGCGCAGCAGGCGTAGGCCGTGAGCGTGAGGAGCCCCATGAGGAGCCCTATTCCGAAGGGCGCGAATCCCATCCTTCCACCTCCTTCGCGTAGACGACGGTGCGCGAGTTGCTCGTCTGGTAGCTGCACGTCACGAAGGCCCAGGCATGCGCGACGTCCGCCGGCTCTTCCAGGACGACCTCGCACCGGGACAATTTGTCCCCGAGGTAGGCGGCGAGCGCCGCCGCGTCTGCGAAGTCGGTCCGCTTGCCCTCCGAGCTCGCGTCCACCACATCCACGGCGAAGACCTCGAGCTCGATTTCCTCCTCACGGGTGTAGACCCGGATGGTGCGGTGCCCCTCGGCGAAGTCGCGCGACGAGTACTGCGCGAGCAGCGCGAACATGGTGCCGTCGGACATGTGGTGCCCGTACACGATGACGAGCGGGCTCTCGGCTCCCTGCGCGCAGCCTGCGTCTATGTAGGGAGCGCCCCAGGCTGAGCGCTCGCCGCCGGCGTCGTGCGTGAGATAGAAGTCGGGCGATTCGGGCCGGCCCTGGACGATCGGGTAGTCGACGGTCGTGCCCGGCACTCGCACCCATGCGACGACGGAGGCGGGAAGGGCGTCCCAGTCGATGCTGCCTCCCGTCTCTTTCACCTCCATTGCCGCGTCCTCTTCCGTTGCGGGCACCTCGTGCACCCCGTACGGGTTCCTCTCGGGCAGCGGCAGGACGGCGAGCGCCGCCAGCGCCAGCAACGCCACGGCAATGGCGAGTGCCGTGGCGGCTTTCCCTTTGTTCATGTCCTCCCCCGTTCGCAGGGGAGGCCCCGGGCGGGCGCCCAGGGCCTCCGGTTCGGT
>CABUUE010000181.1 GCA_902494685.1 uncultured Collinsella sp. | reverse complement strand
TCAGGTTGGCGCGGCCGTCCTTGGTGGTGAACTTGCCACCAGCGAACATGTCGGGCGTACCGTGGTCGTTCACATCGGTGCTCTTGACGGGCCACTGGGCGTAGCCGCCCTCGGGAGCCATCTTCTCGTAGGTCGCGCCCACAAAGTTGGGGCACAGGCTAATGCACTCGTTCCAGATCTGCTCGGTGTTGTCGTAGTGCATGGGATAGCCCATACGCGTAGACAGGTCCGCGAAGATCTCCCAGTCGTGACGGCACTCGCCCTTGGGCGGAACGGCCGCGTCAAAGTGCTGGAAGCTACGGTCGGATGCGGTAAAGACACCCTCGTGCTCGCCCCAAGAGGTAGCGGGCAGGATGACGTCGGCGAGCATGGTCGTCTGCGTCATAAAGATGTCCTGGCAGATGAACAGATCCAGCTCGGAGAGCGTCTTGCGCATACCGGCCGAATCGGGCTCGGTCTGCACCGGGTCCTCGCCGTAGTTGTAGAAGCAGTGCACCTTGCCCTCGTCGACCAGGTGGCCCAGGTCGGTGAGCTTGTAGCCCTCCTCGAGCGGGAGCTTTTCCTCGGGCACGCCCCAAGCCTTGGCAAACTTGGCACGCACTGCCGGGTCGGTGACCTTCTGGTAGCCAGGGTACAGGTTGGGCAGCATGCCCATATCGCAGGAGCCCTGGACGTTGTTCTGGCCACGCACGGGCGCGAGGCCGGAATTGGGTTTGCCGATCTGGCCGGCAACGCAGGCGATGGAGGCGATGGTGTGCACCGTCTTCAGGTTCTGCTTCTGCTGGCATACGCCCATGCCCCAGCCAATGATGGCAGAGGGCTTCGCCGTGGCGTACATCTCGGCAGCTTGGTGGATCAGCGCGGGCTCGACACCCGTGATGTCCTGCACGGATTCAGGAGTGTAGTTCTTGATGGTCTCCCACCACTCGTCAAAGCCGTTCGTGTGCTCGGCGACGAATTCCTTGTCGTAGAGGCCATCGTTGACCAAGCAGTTGGCAAAGGCGTTGAGGAACGCGACATTGCAACCGTTCTTGATCGGAAGGTAGAGATCGGCGATACGCGCGGTTTCGATATGGCGCGGGTCGGCGACGATGATCTTGCAACCCTTTTCTTTGGCTCGCACGATACGCCTTGCGACGATGGGGTGCGAATCGGCAGGGTTATAGCCGAAGAGGAAAATGCAGCCCGCATCCTCCATACCGGGGATGGAGCATGACATGCAACCTGAACCAACCGTGTCCATCAGACCGAGGACAGTAGGGCCGTGTCAAGTACGGGCGCAGTTGTCTACGCTGTGGGTGCCGATGCACGCACGCGTAAACTTCTGCATGACGTAGTTCGCCTCATTGCCGCCGCCTCGCGAAGAGCCGGTGGTCATGACAGCGTTAGGACCATATTCGTCAATTATGGCCTGCATCTTAGATGCGGTGAAATCCAGTGCCTCGTCCCAGCTTACGCGCTCAAGATCCGCGCCCTTGGTGCGGCGGATCATCGGGTGCAGTACGCGAGGAGTCAAGATCTTGGTGTCGTTGATGAAGTCGTAGCCGCTCATGCCCTTAAGGCACAGCTCGCTCTGGTTGGTGATGCCGTTGAGCGGTTCGGTACCCACGACCTGGCCGTTTTGGACCAAGAGGTTAAACTGGCAACCGGCGCCGCAGTACGGGCAGATCACTTTATGCTTCTCCATGACACCCTCCTTCCTTTCTCTGCTACCGAATACTCGGTACTTATTTGACAATCATTGGGCCTGTCGCCCGACGCTTACGCCTCGTTTTCGATGGTGGCGCGGGCACGCTCGGCAGTCAGTTCTGCCAGACGCTCCTCGTCCACCAGGGTGAGGCCCTTGGTCGGGCACGCCTCGGCACACGCCGGACCGCCGGGACGGTCCACGCACAGGTCGCACTTGAGCACGAAGCTCTTGGTCTGCGAACCCACGCGAACGTCGCCCATCAAGACCGGAACCTGCGTGGTCGCCACGCTCACGGCGCCAAAGGGGCATGCCATGACGCAGCTCTTGCAGCCGATGCAGTTGTCCTCGTTGACGCCGATACGATGGTTCTTTGAATCAAAGAACAAGGCGCCCGTAGGACAGGCCTTCGCGCACGGGGCATCCTCGCAGTGATGGCAAGCCACCGGTGCGGAGATCTCGTACGTACGCGTCACGCGCAGGCGCGGCGCGGCGATGTTGCCGGGGATGTCGTGCGCCTCGATGCACGCCGCCATACAGGTTTGGCACCCAATGCAGCGTGAGGAATCGGCTACGACTCGTTTATTGCCCATGTTGTTCACTCCCTCCTGAATCCCATGCCGGAGAGACCCTGTCGACGTTGCCCCGGACCGCCCGTGGTCCGGCATCGGCGTATCGAGTGCATGCGGCGAAACAGGCACTTCGATAGAATTCCTCCAACGATATACAGGTTAAATATACGCAGTTGCAGGTGGCAAACTTGAGCATAGGCCCTGCAATACGGGTGTATTGCAGGGGTTTTGGCAGGTTGGAATTATTCTCTAGAAGCTATAAAGGTGAGTGTATTACATGCGTACATCCAAGGGAGATTTCACGCTCGTTTATAAAGGATGTAATACGTTTGATATATATTTCGCGCTCATTAACTTGAGTGCAATAAAGTAGTGGTTATAAGATTGGCTATTATTAGCTAATGCTGTATTTGACCATTCATATTGCACGCTCATTAAGGGAGGCCAGTGATGTCATCGACTCAAAAACGAGCCATCCTGCAGGTGCGCATTCGCGAGGAAGACAAGCAGCATGCCGAGCGTCTCTACGACGCTATGGGCACATCGCTCGCCGAGGCTGTCCGTCTATTTGTCGCGCAGAGTATTTTGATGCGCAAGCTCCCCTTTCAGCCGGTCGCCGTGCGCTCCAAGGACGGCACGGCCGCCTATGGATTGCTCAAAGCATATGGGGACCCCAATCGCCGCTCCGAGGAGCGCAATGCCTGGATTGAATACCTAGCCACAGAAAGCGACGAGTCGGTTTTGGGTCCCGAGGAAGTAGATATCCATGAGTAGCACCATCATCGACGAGACCGTCATCCTGCGCTACCTGCTTAACGACGACGAGGTCCTGTCGCCGCGCGCCGCCAAGGTCATCGCCACGCGCACCGCTCGCGTCTACCCCGAAATCATCACGCGCGTCGCGGTCACGCTGCGCAACGTCTATAAGGTTCCCCGAGTTGAAATCGCGTCGGCCATGACCAAGCTGCTCGATGACGTCATGGTCGACGAGCCCACCGTTGTCGCCCTTGCCGTCAAACTCTTTGGCAAGACCCATATGGACTTTACCGATTGCCTCCTCGCAGCCCGAACCGCCATCTACAACGATGATGTCGTGAGCTTTGGCAAGCCCATCATCCAAGGCATGATCGACTACCGCCGCCAGCGCCAAACCGCCGCCGACGCCCGCAGCCGAAGCACCGACTCCACCATCGACAAGCTCCGCCACCGTCCCCGCAGCTAACCCCATCCCCTCCTAAGTTGCGGTGAAATAGTTCTTGAATGGCCATCAAAAGGGGGTGCGGACAGAAAGTTGGACCGCGGGGCGGTCCGGACTGGAGGTTCGCATGTACAGCAGGGAGAAGGTCGAGCTCTTCCTCCTGGCGACGGAGGACGGCATGGGGCCG
>CABUUE010000180.1 GCA_902494685.1 uncultured Collinsella sp. | reverse complement strand
GCGACCTGCTGGACTTTGATGCCAGCGGCCGCACGCCGGTTTCGCTTGACGAGGTCGAGCCCGCGCTCAGCATCGTCCGCCGCTTTAACACCGGTGCCATGTCATACGGTTCTATCAGCAAAGAGGCGCACGAGTGCATGGCCATCGCCATGAACCGCCTGCACGGCCGCTCCAACTCCGGCGAGGGCGGCGAGGACCCGCGTCGCGAGACCCCGCTGGCCAACGGCGACTCCAAGAACTCCGCGATCAAGCAGGTGGCAAGCGCGCGCTTTGGCGTGACGAGCCGCTACCTGTGCAGCGCCTTCGAGATTCAGATCAAGATGGCCCAGGGCGCCAAGCCCGGCGAGGGTGGTCACCTGCCCGGCAAGAAGGTCTACCCCTGGATCGCCGAGGTCCGTCAGTCCACGCCCGGCATCGGCCTGATCTCGCCTCCGCCGCACCACGACATCTACTCCATCGAGGACCTGGCGGAGCTGATCTTCGATCTTAAGAACGCCAACCCCGGCGCACGCGTGTCGGTCAAGCTGGTCAGCGAGGCCGGTGTCGGCACCATCGCCACCGGTGTTGCCAAGGGTGCTGCCGACAAGATCTTGATCAGCGGCCACAACGGCGGCTCGGGTGCCGCTGCTCGCGATTCCATTTGGCACGCCGGTCTGCCGCTGGAGCTCGGTCTTGCCGAGGCCCAGCAGACGCTGCTGCAAAACGGCCTGCGCTCACGCGTGGTGCTCGAAGCCGACGGCAAGCTCATGGACGGCACCGACGTCGCTGTCGCCTGCCTGTTGGGCGCCGAGGAGTTTGGCTTTGCGACCATGCCGCTCATCTCCATGGGCTGCCTCATGCAGCGCGACTGCCAGCAGGATACCTGCCCGGCCGGCATCGCTACGCAAAACTGCCGCCTGCGTCGCGGCTTCCGCGGCAAGCCAGAGCACGTCGAGCACTTTATGCTCTTTGTTGCCGAGCAGCTGCGCGAGGTCATGGCGAGCCTGGGCTTCCGCACGGTCGACGAGATGGTCGGCCATCCCGAGTGCCTGCGCCAGATCGAGGTCCCGGGCAACCGCAAGGCTAACCTGCTGGATCTGTCGCCCGTGCTGGCGAGCGCGACCTGTGAGTTTGGTGCCCACATCCCGGGTGCCGACGGCCGTCACTTCCTGCCCCAGATGGCTGCGGACAGCGAGCTCGACAAGACGCTCGACTCCACGTTGTTTGTGCCCTATACGGCCGATGCCCGTGCGCACCTGCGTCCGATTCGCTTCCGCGCCGACATCGCCAACGTCAACCGCTGCGTGGGCACCATTTTGGGCAACGCGGTGACCAAGGCGCATCCCGAGGGCCTGCCCGCCGGCTCCATCACCATCGATTGCGATGGTTCGGCCGGTCAGAGCTTTGGCGCCTTCCTGCCGCGCGGCATTACGCTCAACGTGTGCGGCGACGCCAACGATTACTTTGGCAAGGGTCTTTCGGGCGGCGAGGTGTCGGTGCGCCCCAACCCGCATGCGACCTACAAGTTCGACGAGAACATCATCGTGGGCAACGTTGCGTTCTTTGGTGCTACGAGCGGTCGCGGCTTCATTAACGGCCTTGCCGGCCAGCGTTTCGCCGTGCGCAACTCCGGTGCCACGGTGGTGGTCGAGGGCTGCGGCAACCATGGCTGCGAGTACATGACGGGCGGTCTGGCGCTCATCCTGGGTGAGGCCGGGCAGAACTTCGCCGCCGGCATGACGGGTGGCGTGGCCTATGTCTTTGACCAGTACGGCACGCTCGATGCCCGTGTGAACCACGAGAGCGTTGAGCTCAAGGCCCCGACGGCCGGCGAGCTGGCGCAGATTCGCGAGCTCATCCAGGAGCACGTGGACGCGACGCAGAGTCCGCGCGGCATTAAGCTGCTCTACAGCTTTGAGACGATGAGCAAGCACTTTGTGAAGGTCATTCCGACCGAGTACGAGCGCGTGCTGGCGATTGTCGCCGCCGCCGAGGCCGTCGGCAAGACGCATGCGCAGGCCGAGGAGCTGGCGTTTGACATTGTGACCGGTCGCGCGAGTGACGCGGATGTTGCTCGCTTCGATGTTGCGGGCGGTGCTGCGGGTGCTGCGTCCGTGGCTGCCAGCTCTGTTGCTTCGACCAAGAAGGAGGCGTAAGTGCCATGGGTAAGCCCGGTGCTTTTCTTAATATCGATCGCGTGACCCATGAGCTGCGCCCCGTGGAGGAGCGCAGCCGCGATTTCGATCCGCTGTACGTGGAGCTCGACGACGACGCGCGCCGTGCCCAGGCGAGTCGCTGCATGATGTGCGGTGTGGCGTTTTGCCAGATGGGCGCGAGCTTTGGTAAGGCACGCCCGAGCGGTTGCCCGCTGCACAACCTGATTCCCGAGTGGAATGAGCTGGTGTACCGCGGCCACTGGGACGAGGCTGCCGAGCGTCTGTCGCTCACCTCGCCCATGCCCGAGTTTACGAGCCGTGTGTGCCCGGCGCTGTGCGAGGCCGCGTGCAACCTAGGTTCGGTCGACGGTCAGCCCACGACGATTCACGATAACGAGCGCGCGATTAGCGACCATGAGTGGGCCAACGGCGGTCCGCACCGCTTTGAGCCGGCGGGGGAGGGCGCACCCACGGTTGCCGTGGTGGGCTCCGGTCCTGCTGGTCTGGTGGCAGCATGGGAGCTTGCGCGTCGCGGTGCCCGCGTGACGGTGTTTGAGCGCGATGACCGCCCGGGCGGTCTGCTCATGTACGGCATTCCCAACATGAAGCTCGAGAAGTCCGTGGTCGAGCGTCGCGTGGCACTTATGCGCGATCTGGGCATTGTGTTCGAGCTGGGTGCTGACGTTACGAACCCTGCGGTGGCGGCCAAGCTCGATGACTTTGACGCCGTCGTGGTGGCTGCCGGCGCCCGTGCTCCGCGTGGGCTTTCGGCTGCGAACATCGATGCGCCCGGCGTGGTGTATGCCGTGGACTATCTGACGGCTTCGACCGTCTCGGTGCTCGATGGCGGCGAGCCCGCGGTGAACGCGCGCGGCCTGGACGTTGTGGTCATTGGCGGCGGCGATACCGGTAACGACTGCGTGGGCACCGCGGTACGTCAGGGTGCGCGCAGCGTGCGCCAGTTTGAGTTCTTGCCGGCGGCGCCTGATGCGCGCGCGGCGAGCAATCCCTGGCCGCAGTGGCCCAACGTGAAGAAGACCGATTACGGCCAGCAGGAGGCCATCGCTGCCATGGGCGGCGAGATGCGCGCTTGGGGTGTGGATACGCTCGAGGTACTGTTGGACAAGAAGGGCGCGGCCGCGGGCCTGCGCGTGGTCGATCTGGATTGGTCGGCTGGCAAGCCCGAGCGCATCGCGGGCTCCGAGCACGAGGTGCCGGCCCAGCTGGTGCTCATCGCCTGCGGCTTTACGGGTCCCGAGCATGGCGTGTTCGACGCCGTTGGCGTGCCTGTTGCCACCGCTGGTCGTCCGCTGCCGGTGATGGCTACCGAGGGCTCGCACCTTGCGGCCCGTGTCGACGGCGTCGCCGCGGATGCCGCGCCGGTGTATGTGGCGGGTGATGCTCGCAACGGCAGCTCGCTCGTGGTGAACGCTATGGCCGATGCCCTGGCCTGCGCGGCCGAAGTCGCCGATGCGCTGGAGCTGTAAAGTAGTTATTTAAGAACGTCCCCAATGACTAGTCATTTTTTGTCTAGTCGTTGGGGACACTCTTTGCGAGCGATTTGCCCGT
>CABUUE010000179.1 GCA_902494685.1 uncultured Collinsella sp. | reverse complement strand
TAGCTGGCGAGGTCGGTGCCGAAGGCGGCGCGGAGATCGGGGTACTCATTGTAGTAGCTCTGCACGTCGAACGCCTCGGAGCCGCGGCGGCCCTCCGACATGCCGTAGTTGATGAAGTGATCCAGGGCCTTATCTTTGCTTCCGTTTGCCCATTCGTTAACATCTGGATACTTATTGAGATAGTAGTCGGCATCGAAAACAGACGAATAATCAAGCCAAGAGGATTTGGGGAACTGCGCGATGATGGCATCCGCATCAGCTTCTCCAAGGCGTTTGCACCCGGCATCACTAAAGTACTTGTTCGCATCGCCCCAATTAGAGATAAATCCGTGCTCAATCAAAATACCGGGGATTCCAGCTTCACGAGCGCAACGAATAACAGCGAATTCGTCGCCTACCTGCATCTGAAAGACACCACGGTTTGTAAGTCCGAGAGCAACAAGATTGTTCTGAACCTTCTGGGCCAGCTCGTACGAAACCTGGGTATAGTCAGCCCCGTTCACGGTAGGCGAATATACCTCGGCGCCATGAGCTGCGGACGAACCTGAATTGATATGGAAACTGATATAGGCCTGGGCGCCCTGATTGACGCAACGCTGAACGCGGTAAAGGAAGTCGCTGCTACCGTAGCTGCCCGACTGCTCACGAGCGAGAATTACCTTAAATCCGTAATTCTCAAGCTTGGTCTTACACGCGCTAACAATCTTCCATGTTAGGTCGGCTTCACTCTTCCCATTGCCCTGAGCGCCGGGATCGGATCCACCGTGACCGGCATCAAGTGCAACCACGCGAACGTTTTTACGAGCCGAACGGGAATCGACGCTATAAGCCGCAATGTCACCATCACTTTCAGAACCGGAAAGCGCCTCTTCAATAGAGAAAGCCTCGACAGGATTGCCGTTCTCATCAGCATAGTAGACCGACAAATCATCGATATTGTCAACGCTATCAGATGAAGAAGACGAATTGACTACGTCAAAGCTGTAATCCTCAGAGGAGAGGTCCACTGAATAGATCGCGTTCGAATCCTTCACCTGATACGTAATACCGGTTAAAAAATACCGCGCTACCAACAAATCTTGTCCAAATGTAAAGCCCGCAGCATTCCCAGAGAAAGCCGAAGCTTCAACGGAGCGCTCTTCGCCAGAATTGCTGACGAATGATAGGGACGCAGAGGTCAAAACATCAGAATCAGATGCAGTTGCGAACGCCGCCTCTTGCATAGCACCCAAAGAAAGAGAGGGTTGCGAAATGTACAAGTATTGGAAAGAGGCATCGACACAAGAGGAATCGGAAGATTGAGCCGATTGAGCGGCCGATTCGACATCCGAATTACAAGAGCCTGCTTCGGCGGTCTTCTCAGTATCCTCACAAGAGTCGGCTTCGGCGGTCTTCTCAGTATCCTCGGAAACGAAATCCGAAAGTGAAGAGGAGCTAGAGGTCTCGGCTTCATTATTTGAGAGCGAGGAAAACTCAAGTGCATAGGCCGACGAAACGGGAGCAAGGAAGGAAGAGGAAACCAGAACAGCGGTAACCAAATTAGCAACTGCGCAACGAACCTTTTTCATATATGCACTCCCAATAAATTACGTAAATCTAAATAGTAGACTTTAACCAAAACAAAATAGAGCTCAAGCAATTCTAGCTGAATTACTTGACCTACTGTTAACCCAATTTCGCCCTTACACCATTATCGGAACCGAGCTGAGGAAGGCAGCGTAGGAGAAACGCGATTACGAATTTGTGCACAGCTTGGGACTTGGCCCAACAATGGCCTACCTTGGCAAAGAGACCCCTGCAATCTTGTCCCACAAAACATCAAACACCCTACCCGGATGCTTGAACAGCGCCCGATACAGAACCTGTCGAATCGCCTCGACGCAGGACGCGACAACATACACGCCGGTCACTACAAGCATTACGGACAGCAGCCCCCACGCTGGGTGGCAGTGGGAGAACACAAGCAAGTTCTTCCACAGCAGCTCCTGCATGTACGCGCTGTCCGTGGCAAGGTACACGCCAAACGACAACGTGGCCAAGTAATTGACAGCAGGCCAATGCGCAGGTTGAGCATTAAAGACAAACAAGCACACCGGAAGTGCGATCGCAAGCGACAAGAGGCTTCCAGGATTAGTCACCACCGATCCGTACACGCTGGAAGCGAAAGCGCTCAAAAGGAGCACGTCCTTTTGAGCCACAAAGTAACAAACGTACACAGCAACGTACGAAAGAACGGGCAGCACCAAAACCCTCGGACCCGCCCCACCGCAATAATGCCACTTAAACCAACATGTCACGCACGCGATCACGACCGTCTGACCCGTCAGGGAGGAAACAAAGCCACCAATTGTCGAATACGGCACAACGGGCAAGACCCCATATAGCACGACCAGTAGCATACAGAGCTCGCCCAGCCGCCGGCTCGTCAACGCACGCAACCCGTCGAACAGATAGGGTGCCACAAGAATCAGCAGAATATACACCGTAGGAAACCACCACAGCGAGGCGAGCGGAGCAAAGACGGCAGCCATCAGCTCTCCAGCTTGCAGCCCATCCCCCGCATTAAACACGCCAAAGTACAGGACGAGCGGCACACTGTAAAAGAGCATCTGCCCCAGCAGGGTCCAAGCCCTTCGCAGCTGACCCTTAAGTGTCAGTTGCGCGTCGGCCAGATACCACACCGTAATGATAAAAAACACGGCAACGGCAATACGCCCCGAAGGGTACAACACGCCGTGCAGTACCATGCGTGCAACGGTCCCGGGGAAAACGGAAATAGGCTCAGCATTATGAATCACGAAATGATGAGCCACTATGAACCACATCGAGATGATGCGCAGAAGCTCAACCTTTGAATTGCGCCCTTTTGAACGTCCCAAACTCTCCCCCATCAACCGTGCAACTTTTATGAGTCGCTAACGTATCCCGCATACCAACAATTTAGCCAATTACACCTGGAGGGCAAGTTGTGTCACGAAAAGTGGTGTAAGCCCCTCCAGGGCCGTTGTCGGCCGATATCCTACGCGACCTTACCGAGCTTGTCCATGAAGGCGGCCTTCAGCGCGGCAACGGTGGCGCCCCCGACGCGCTTGTGGCGGCACCACTCCGCGACGTTGCGCTCCAGGTGGACTGCTTCTGTCAAGGCTAAACTGAACACCGGGGACTGCAGTGGAAACCCCGGACTGTGTTCCTACGCTACAGGACCTAGGCTTCTTCGGAACTGCATCGGGCTCATATAGCCCAGGTCGCTCTTGCGGCGCTTGTCGCGGGACCAGAACAGATAGGCGTCCGGCATCTCCATGAACTCCCCCATGCCAGCATCGTCCCAGCCCCTTCCGTGGAAGGACTCCACCTTCAGCCTGCCGAAGAAGCCCTCCGCCCTTGAATTGTCGGGTGAGCACCCCTTCCTCGTCATCGAGCGCACGATGCCGTGCCCATCGCAGATGGCGATCCAACCGGGCCACCGGTAATGGCTGCCGCGGTCGGAGTGCACCCAGTGGTGCTCACCATACGCAAGCTGCGAGCAGGCCCGCAGGAGCGATGAGTTGGCAAGCACCGCGTTCGGGGGCGTGCCGATGGACCAGCCGACGGGCATTCCGTTGAAGCAATTGATCGCCGGCGAGAGGTGCACTTGCCGGCGGGGATGCGGAATTCCGTGATGCCTGTGACCCACAGCCCGTTTGGCTGGCCGCGAAGCGGTGTCTGCCC
>CABUUE010000178.1 GCA_902494685.1 uncultured Collinsella sp. | reverse complement strand
GGCTTTGACCTGCCCATCGCCATCGCGGTTCTAGCGGCCGATGAGCAGATTCCCCGTGACAACCTCGATCGCTGCCTTATCGCAGGTGAGCTTGGTCTGGACGGTACGGTGCTTCCCGTCAAGGGCGAGGTGGCGTTTCAGCTATTGGCTCGCGACATGGGGCTGTCTTTTATCGCCGGCAGGTCCGACCAGCATGTGCCACTCGCGGGCGTAGATTGCGGCTTTATCGACCATCTGTCTCAGCTTGCTCATGGCATGGGCGATGCCGCACGGCACTACTTGGATTCCGAGGGTGTCGAGGCGACCTTTGAGCCCGAGCTCGACTATGCAGACGTGCTGGGGCAGGAAGTCGCTAAACGCGGCATGGCGCTTGCGGCGGCAGGAGAACTCGGCTTGCTCATGATCGGGTCTCCGGGATCGGGCAAGACGATGCTCGCACGCCGTATGACCGGCATCCTGCCCGAGCTTTCCGTTGAGGATCAGCAGGAGGCACTGTGCATCCATTCGGTTTTGGGTGAGAACATTGATGGCTTGTTGGCGGGGCACCGCCCCTTCCGCAGTCCCCACCACAGTATTTCGACCGCAGGCCTTATCGGCGGCGGGCGCCCGGTGCACCCGGGTGAGATCAGCCTTGCTCATGGCGGCGTGCTCTTTTTGGACGAGCTTGCCGAGTTTCCCACTGGCGTGCTGCAGACGCTGCGTCAGCCCATCGAGCGCGGCTACGTGAGGATCGTACGCGTCGACGGGGCTTTTACCTTCCCGTCGCGCTTTCAGCTGCTGGCTGCGAGCAATCCCTGCCCCTGCGGCTTTTTGGGCGATCGCGAGGTGCCGTGTCGCTGCTCGGCGGCGATGGTCGAGCGCTATCGGGCAAAGCTGCGCGGTCCTTTGGCCGACCGTATCGACATGATGATCGATGTGACCCGTCCCGATCCCCAGGTGATTATCGAGGGCGCGGAGGGTATGTCGTCGGCCGAGTTACGTGACTACGTTGTGCGCGGTCGCGCTTTTCGCACCTGGCGCGAGTCTCGTATGGACGATGCGGACGCTGAGGCCGAGGACGATGAGTCCCGCTCTATCGATGGTGTTGTGTCGACCTTTGCGCTCGATCAGGCGGCGGAAACGTGCGTGCTCGGCCTGTCGAAGCGCACGCATCTCACGGGGCGCGGCATCGTGCGCCTGGTGCGCATCGCGCGCACGATCGCCGATGTCGCCGAAAGCGAGCGGGTGACGCAAGATCATGTGCTCGAGGCCGCGATGTATCAGGGAAGGAGGGACCAGTGATGGGTGAGGTCCGCTATGAACTGCATCCCGGTGATGGGCTGTTTCCCGCTACTGTTCTGGAACTTTCCGATGTGCCGCAGACGTTGTTCGTCCGTGGCGACCCGGAGGTGCTCTCGACGCCGGCGCTCTCGATTATCGGTGCGCGCAAGGCGTCTCCCTACGGTCTTGCCGTCGCGGAGCTTGCAGCCAAGGTTGCCGTGGAAGCGGGGGTGACGGTGGTCTCGGGCGGTGCGGTCGGCTGCGACCAGGCCTCGGGTTGGGCCGCGGTCAACGCCGGGGGCAGGCACGTCTTAGTTTTGGGTACGGGCGCCGACGTGGTCTACCCGCGCTCGAGCGCGGGGCTTATCGCCCGTACGCTCGATACGGGCGGTGCGGTCGTGTCCATCTCGCCTTGGGGTATGGGGCCGCGTAAGTTTGCCTTTCCGCGGCGTAACCGGGTGATTGCCGCGCTTTCGCAGGCGCTCTTTGTATCGGAGGCCGGCATGCCATCCGGAACGTTTTCTACCGCCGAGGCCGCCATGGACCTGGGGCGCGAACTGCTTGCGGTACCGGGCTCCATTTTGTCGCCCGAGTCGCGTGGCACGAATTACCTCATTGCGAACGGTGCCTGCTGCATCATCGACGAGGAATCTATCGAGATGGCTATCTCACGTATCTACGGCACCCTGCGCTACTCGCGCCCTGATGCTCCCGGCATTGCCGACCTGGATCCAACACAGCAGACCGTGATGCATGCGCTCATCGCCTCTCCGCTCAAGGTCGACGACATCGCGGCGCTCGTCTCGCTCGATGCCGTCGGCGTACTCAAACTCTTGGGTTCGCTTGAACTCGAGGGCCTTATCGAGCGCATGATGGATGGAAGGTATGCGCCCTCCAAGTTTGCCCTTCACGCCCAGACGCCCTTCGGTCACAATGGAAAACGTGTCAATTAGAAAGGTGTTTGCAGATGCAGTTCGATCAGGTGACGGTTATCGGTGGCGGTCTGGCGGGTTCGGAATGCGCGATCCAGCTGGCAGACCGCGGGTTTGCCGTAAAGCTGTGCGAGATGCGCCCCCAGGTGAGCTCCCCGGCTCACCATACTGATCACCTGGCAGAGCTCGTCTGCTCCAATTCGTTTAAGTCGACCCGTCCAGATTCCGCTGCTGGCCTACTAAAAGCCGAGCTCCAGCGCATGGGTTCAGTCCTGCTCGATTGCGCCCATCGCGCCGCTGTTCCCGCCGGTGGTGCCTTGGCGGTCGACCGCGTCAAGTTTTCCGAGCTTGTCGAGGCCGAGGTTGCCGCCCGTCCCAATATCGAGATCATTCACGGCGAGGTCACGCAGATTCCCGAGGGTCACGTGGTCATTGCCGCCGGCCCCTTGTGCTCGCCGGCGCTGAGCGAAGAGGTCATGAAGCTCGTCGGTGGCGACGCCCTTGCGTTCTTCGATGCCGCGGCGCCGATCGTCGATGCCTCCACGCTCGATATGGACGTGCTGTTCTCGCAGTCGCGCTACGAGGAGCAGGGGAGTGGCGACTATCTCAACGCTCCGCTCAACAAGGAGGAGTACGAGGCCTTTATCGAGGCGCTTACCACGGCCGACCGCGTGGTGCTCAAGGATTTTGAGGGCGGCGATCTGTTCCAGGCCTGCCAGCCTGCCGAGGAGGTTGCACGCACCGGCAAGGACGCCATTCGCTTTGGCGCCATGAAGCCCGTCGGCCTCACCGACCCGCGTACCGGACGTCGCCCCTGGGCGGCGATTCAGCTGCGTGCCGAGAACAAGGAGAAGACCGCTTATAATCTGGTGGGCTTCCAGACCAACCTGACCTTTGGCGAGCAGAAGCGCGTCTTCCATATGGTGCCGGGCCTGGAGAACGCTGAGTTCTTCCGCTACGGTGTCATGCACCGTAATACCTTTGTCGACGCCCCGCACGTCCTCGATGGCACCTTTGCCGTGCCCGGTACCGGCGTGCGCCTGGCCGGTCAGATCACCGGCACCGAGGGGTACATGGAAGCCGTGGCGACCGGTCTGCTCGCGGCGCTCAACACCTATGCCGAGGCTATCGGTGCCGCGGGCGTCGAGTTGCCCCGCGTGGGCGCCCTGGGCGCGCTCGTGGGCTATGCGACCGATCCTGCCACCGTGGGCTACCAGCCCATGCATGTCAACTTTGGCCTGGTGCCGCCGCTCGAGGACGGTAAGCGTCGCAGCAAGCGCGACCGCTACCAGGCCTATGCGGACCGTGCGCTTGAGGCCCTTGATGCCTATCTGGCCACTCGCCCCGATCTGTTTGGAGGCGACCGGTCATAGCCTTTGACCTGTACGATGCCGTCGACTCGTTCATCGCCTACATTGCACGCGTCGAAGGGCTCGCTCCCAATACGGTAACCGCCTACGCCTCGCGGCTCGAGCACTTCGCCGCGTGGTGCGGCCGTGAGGGCATCGACGCTCGCGTCGC
>CABUUE010000177.1 GCA_902494685.1 uncultured Collinsella sp. | reverse complement strand
TGCGTAAGCCGGCGAAACCCGAACCTCAACCTCTACGCAATTGGCCCTAAGCCTGCGCCGATTCGCTCTCAGCGCCGCGTGGGGGGCGTGACGCATGCCCAAAAAAGTACGAGGAGAAAGGAACGCGCCGCCCACAGCCACGCCCTTCCGCCTTCACGGGGCCACGCAGGACCGGAAGCGACTGGGCCGTGCGGTGGGGCTGTGCTTGGATTGGCTACACTGATATGGACAGATCCGTGAGGGGCGCGAGAGACGGGACTCCGGGGAGATCTTCGAGGAGGAGTGTCTCGACTGGAAGCGCGGGTTCAGTGGAGCATGAACCTAATCTCTGTCTCTCTTGCTTTTTTGATTTGTTGAGAAGCCGGCATTTGGGGGCATTTTGGATAGCGAACAGTTCAAACAAGAAGCTGGGAAAATAGAACAAAGCCTGAGTGCCTTGAGAGTCGCCGAGCGCAATGCAGTGATTCCCTTCATGAACGGCGACTTTACCCAATGGGATCTATATCTGGCATCCTCCTCTGAGTATGCGATGAGACTGATAGACGGATGCATCTCCATGCTCGAGTCGAGGAATCTTGTTTGCGTCGCCCAGCTTCTCCGCGCACAGGTTGGAGTCTGCCTGCGGACATTCGCGTTATTCGCCGCGAAAGACCAGGATGACTTTCTCCCAAAAGGCTGCCAAGTACCATGGCGTGAGCGTTGGGGTAGTCATCATTCAGCGTGGATACATCCGGATGCGCATAGATCCAGACGATTCCAACGTTCTCGTATTTCCCGTGCAGGTAATCGAAGAGGGCAAGCGACACCATACAATTGCCGCCGACGGTCACGACTCTGTCGGGGTTTTCTGCCGTAAGCTTCCTCTGCGCATCCTGAATCCCCGCCAGGACTTCGTCCTCGGCATAGATGCGAACTGCCTCCCATTTCTCATGTCCAAGTTTTGGGACGCGTTTCACAATGCCGAGTGGGACCCCTGGACAGTCGGATCACGTGGTGGCCCCCTTTGAGAGGCTTACGAGCATGGTAGTCCCGTTCTCGGAACTTGTTTCGACCTCTACCGTGCCACCGTGAAGCGCTGCAATCTCCCAAACGAGTGCTAGTCCGAGTCCTGCGCCACCGAATGCCCTGCTGCGGGATTTGTCTAGACGAAAGAACGGTTGGAAGATGCTCTCACGGTACTGCTTGGGTATTCCCGGGCCCTGGTCCTCGACTCGCAGGAACACGTGGCTGTCGTTGTCGCAGATGGAGACGGTAACGCTCGAGTCGGTGCGGCTATAGCGGATAGCGTTTTCGGCCAGGTTAAACACCAGCCGATAGAGGAGCGTGTCGCTCCCGATTACTAGAGCGTCTCCAGCACAATTGAGGGCTATGCCCCTTTTTTCGGCAAGTGGCGCAAGGTCGGTGAGGACCTCTTCGGACAAGGGGCCAAGCTCCACATCGTCCTCGCAAGGAACGCTGCGGAGCTCACTCATCTCGAGCAATACCTTGGCCATTCGAGACATGCGCTCGGTTTGTTCTTGTAGCAGGCCGAGTAGCTCGGCAGTTTCGGGTTGCAAACCGGAGTGCTCGGAGATGAATAGTTCAATCTGTGCTTGCATAAGGGCGAGCGGGGTGCGCAGCTCGTGTGCGGCGTTGCCGGTAAACTGACGCTGCGCAGAGAACCCTTCGCCAAGACGGGCGATCATGTCGTTGAAAGAGGCGCTGCATCGCTGTAGCTCGGTGGGCACATCTTCACTGAGTCTGATTTCGCTTAGGTTGTCAGGCTGCACACGCTCAACCTGGGCTGCAAAAGCCCGTAGCGGTTTGAGTGCACGGCCGCTCGCAAAGTATGCCAGCGCGCCGCCAAGGAGTGTGACTCCAGCCGTGATGTACCAGGTTGTCGTGCCAAAAGACTCTTGTGCGTCGTTTACGACGATCGTGACCTTGTCATCGGGGGTCGCTTTCGTTGGGTCGAACGCCTGGGGCGAATCTTCGCCGGTTGCGTTAAAGGCCGAGATGTTACTGCCGATGGCATCCATGTAGCGCATGCCCGTATAGCCGACCAGGCAGTTTGTCAGCACGCATGCTGCACACGTGAGCAGTGCCGTCATAATCGTTATGCGCCATTGCAGGGAAAGCCTTTTCATTCGCTATCCTCCATAACGTAGCCCTCTCCAATCCGATTGCGAATCGGGTCGTATCCCAAAGCGCTGCGCAACTTTTTTCGGAGCGACGAAATATGAACGCGGGTTGCGTTGCTAAAGCTGTTCACGCTGCTATCCCAAACGTGCTCGATAAGCTCCTCTTGGCTTACCGGTCGCCCCTGATTAAGCATCAGGTATTCCAAGATTCCCGTTTCCTTGCGTGTAAGAGATAGAGCCTCACTGCCCACGGAAGCGATGCGCGCCTTGGTGTCAAAGCTGAGCTTTCCGCAGGCTAATACTATGTCGCTTTGTGCGAAGCGCCTGAGGGTAAGGCTGCGGATCCTTGCCGCAAGTTCGTCCAGATGAAACGGCTTGGTAAGGTAATCGTTGGCGCCGGCATCGAGTCCGGCGACTTTATCGGATACTTCGCCACGCGCGGACAGAATCAGTACCTTAGTCTCGCAATCGGTTTTCCTAAGTTCCCTGAGCACGGTCATGCCATCGATACGGGGAAGGTTGAGGTCGAGTACCACGAGGTCAAAGACTTCGACGCTCAGCAGGTCGAGCGCCTCCTGTCCGTCGTGGCAGCAGTCGACGCTGTACGCCAAGTTTCGCAAGCTGCGCGCGATTGCATCGCACAGTGCTCGCTCGTCTTCGACGATCAAAATACGCATAACAGTCTCCTTGCACATTCCAAATCGCGCTTAACACGGATTTTATAGTCGATATGGTCCAATGGTCGCGTAACGAAAGGAGTGGTTGGGTTGTTCAAAGCGGTAAAACCCGTGGTACAGGTCGCTTTGTTGATCGTCGGAATTGCCATGGTGTGCTTTGGTGTTATGCGTGGCGAGGCGGATGCCGTGCTGGCCAAAGCGATTAGGCTGTGCTTGGAGTGTATCGGAATTGGATAAAAGAGAAAACACTGCGTCGCATGTTTTGGCCCGATTTCGCGGATTCATTCAGGCGGCGGCGACGCTGGTCACCAATATTCACCTGCCAAACTTTGCCAAAGGAAGCATCTATCAGGGCGCGGGAAAAACAGTCTGCGTACCTGGACTTAATTGCTATTCGTGCCCCGCGGCATCGGGTGCGTGCCCCATCGGGTCGTTCCAGTCGGTGGTAGGTTCATCCAAGTTCAACTTTTCTTACTATGTTACCGGTACGCTCATTTTGCTCGGCGTGCTGCTGGGGCGCTTTGTATGTGGCTTTCTGTGCCCGTTTGGCTGGCTGCAGGAGCTGCTTCATAAGATTCCCGGCAAAAAGTTCTCCACGAAAAAGCTCAAGCCGCTCACGTACATCAAGTACGTCGTGCTGCTGTTTGCCGTGGTGCTGCTGCCCGTCTTGGTGGTTAACGACGTGGGCATGGGCGACCCGTTCTTTTGCAAGTACATCTGTCCACAGGGTGTGCTCGAGGGCGCCATTCCGCTGGCCATTGCCAATGCCGGCATTCGATCTGCGTTGGGACAGCTCTTTACTTGGAAACTAGTCGTTCTCATTGCCGTGGTAGTGCTGAGCGTTTTGTTCTATCGCCCCTTCTGCAAATGGATTTGTCCACTCGGCGCATTCTATGCGCTCATGAATAAGGTATCCATA
>CABUUE010000176.1 GCA_902494685.1 uncultured Collinsella sp. | reverse complement strand
GTGCTCAAATACACCAACCCCGCCGGCAAGACCTTCACCTCCGAGCTTTCGCGCGGCTACGCCAAGACCACCAACAACCGCATGGAGCTCATGGCGGTCATCGTGGCACTCGAGGCGCTCAACCGCCCCTGCGACGTCGAAGTCCATTCCGATTCGCAGTACGTCGTCAACGCCTTCAACAAGCTCTGGATTGACGGATGGAAAAAACGCGGCTGGAAAACCGCCAACAAGCAGCCCGTCAAGAACCGCGACCTGTGGGAGCGCCTACTCACCGCCAAAAGTAAGCACAAGGTTGAGTTCATCTGGGTTAAGGGTCACGCCGGCCACGAGCTCAACGAGCGCTGCGATGAGCTCGCAACCACGGCGGCCGACGGCAGCAACCTCGATATCGACACCGGCTTTAACGAGAGCGACCTGTAATAGCGTTTTCGCGCAGCTTTATATCCCCACGCGCTACACTCATCCTGTAGACCAAACAACGCAAGGGGGACGTATGCTGCGCATCGCGACCATCGGCACATCCATGATCACCGACGACTTTATCCAAGTCGTCAACGCCAACGACCAAGCCGCGTTTGTGGGCACGCTTTCACGCGACGCCAATCGCGGTACTGCCTTTACCGCCGAGCGCGGTGGCGAGCGAAACTTTACGTCACTCGATGAGCTTGCGGCAGCCGTCGACGTCGACGCCGTCTATATCGGCAGCCCTAACGCACTTCACTACGAGCAGGCCCTTGCCTGCATCGCCGGTGGCAAGCACGTCATCGTCGAGAAACCCTTCTGCGCCACCGAAGCGCAGGCGCTGGAAGTCTTCCGCGCTGCCGAGGCGGCGGGCGTCGTAGCCCTCGAGGCCATGCGTCCCCTCCACGATCCCGCCTTCCATGCCATCGAGGACGCCCTGGGCGAGATCGCCCCCATCCGCCGCGCCTCATTGCGCTTTGGCAAGTATTCCTCGCGCTACAACGAGATTCTCGCGGGACGCGCCACCAATATCTTCGACTGCAATATGGCATCAGGTTCCCTCATGGACATTGGTGTCTACACCGTCGAGCCCATGGTCGAGATTTTCGGCATGCCCTCCGGCCTTACGAGCATGACTACTCTGCTCGACCCCACCACGCGACAGCTCACGCACGGCCCCATCGACGGCTGCGGTTCCATCCTCGCCAGCTACGGCGGTGGCCGTATCTCCGTCGAGCTCGCGCACTCCAAAATTACGAATGACCTGCTGCCCTCGCAGATCGAAGGCGAGCGTGGCACTATCCAGATCGACCATCTGTCCACGCCCCGCAACGTCCGCATCGACTATCGCGGCGACGTCGTACGCGGCTCGGCGACCGAGGCACCGCGCGAACAGGGAGACAACGGCCACGTGCTCGACCTGCCCAAATCGAGCAACACTATGGAATACGAACTCACAGACTTTATCACCGCCATCGGCGGCATCGATAACGTTAAGGAAGAGATTTGGGAGACCCCGGCGGGACGCCACGAGCTTGGCCACTACCGCGATGTCACACTCGTCTCACTGCGCATCATGGATGCCGTGCGCCAGCAGGCCGGCATAACCTTCCCGGCCGACGCAGGCAAGCAGGCATAGCGATGGGCCTCTTCGATACGTTCTTCTCCAGTGTCACCGGCGGCAGTCGAGAGCCTCAAAAACCATCAAACGTCGAGCTCGAGCTGCGCCGCAGGCTTACTGTGCTCGCAAGCGACGGGGCCACTCAAGACACTCCCCTGCGCTATTTCCTGCGCTGGGCGGGGCAAGTCCAGGGCGTTGGCTTTCGCTTTACCAACACCAACCTCGCGCAGGCACGCGCGCTCACCGGCTGGGTGCGTAACATGGAAGACGGCTCAGTCGAGATGGAGATACAGGGAGCTCCGGCAAATATCCTATCTCATCTCGAGGCGCTTCATGCCTCCTACGA
This sequence comes from uncultured Collinsella sp., assembly GCA_902494685.1. GTDB lineage: Bacteria > Actinomycetota > Coriobacteriia > Coriobacteriales > Coriobacteriaceae > Collinsella. The sequence continues at coordinate 1,789 of CABUUE010000176.1, read as the reverse complement.
GCGCATGGGATCGCGTTTTCGCCTCGTAGACGCCCAGGCCCGAGCCCCACTTACCAATGAAGACGGTTTCACGCCTCGTTATTAGTATTGTGTGCTAAATACGGTATCATTTACCTACGACCGTTGACAGAAAAGAGGCGAGGCGCATGGCGGTGCAAAGAAGGAATACCAAGCAGCGAAAGCTGGTTCTTGACGCCGTGCGCCAAAGCTATAACCATCCCACCGCCGACGAAATCTACAACGCCGTGCGCGAACAGGATGACAAGATCAGCCGCGGCACGGTCTACCGCAACCTCAATCTCTTGGCCGACGCCGGCGAGATTCTCTCCATCAAGACGCCGGGCGGCAGCCGCTTCGATCGCACGATCGAGCCGCATGCGCATATCATCTGCACCTCGTGCAGCCGCGTCATCGACGTACCGCTCCCCTTCGATGCCCAGCTCGACGCCAAGGCGTCCGAGCAAATCGGCTGGCACGTCACGTCGCACTACACCATCTTCGAGGGTCTCTGCCCCGACTGCCGGTAGATGTTTGGGACATGCCTACTCGGCAAGCAGGCGACGCAGTTCTTCTTCGACCGTGTGCACATAGCGGACGCGGTCGTTGATGCCACGCATAGAGGGATTGCAGCTCTCCATTAGATAAGGATGGCCCACTACGTTGAGCATGTCGCGGTCGTTCTCGTTATCGCCAAACGCCATCATCTCATCGGGCGAAATACCCAGGGCACGACCGTAATCGGCAAGCGCGGAACCCTTACCCGAATCAAAGCCGATAAAGTCCGTCCATTCGGTTCCCGATGTCATGACATCGACTCGATCGCTAAAGTGGCGCTCGAAATACTCCAGCGCCGCCGGCTGATTCACCTCGGGCGTCTGGAAGGCAATCTTAATGACGTCCTCTTCGATGTCCTCGGGACGGTCGACCACCGCCACATCGCAGTAGACCTCATAGCGCAAATGATCGACGAACGCATCGTTGCCGCTCATGGTGTAGAGGTGCCCCTCACACGAAAGGGTCACGTCGGCATGGGGATACGCAACCACGGCATTCGCGATATCCATAGCAAGGCTACGCTCCATGGAACGCTTGACAACGGCACGCCCCTCGCTCATCACCAGGGCTCCGTTTTCGCATACATAGGCGAGCTCATCGGCCACCGGGGCAAACAGATGGCGCAAGCTCGCATATTGACGACCGCTCGCCGGCATAAACACGATACCGCGACGATGCAGCTCATCGATAAGCTCAAAGGCCTCGGAACGCGGCTCGTGCTCCCCCGGATGCAGCAACGTGCCGTCCAAATCGCATGCAATCAGCTTGATTCCTTCAAGACCCATATGCTTTCCCCCACAGCATCTCATCAACAGAAAGACGGACTTTGAATAGTTGCCTCTCAAAGTCCGTCTTACTCATACGCACGTTAACCGCGCGCCTTCTTTACGATCGTAAAGTCTGGAGCCATACTCACAACGGCATCCGCCGCACTCGACGCAAAGCGCCGGTCCGAATCGAGTTCACGGGTAACCACCGAGAGCCGAACGCCCTCGACGCCCCGGAGCATGCGGCCCAAAACAGGCTGCACCGGCGTATACATGCGCACGGTATAATCATCCGAGTCGCCCCGGAAGAGCGGCGCATGCATGTTGCCGATCTCCCAGCACGCATGCGCGAGCGCAATCGGATCCATGCGGTCGACTTCGACCAAATAAACCTCGGCGCTGCGCAGGCGCACGACAACCGCCACTGGCAGCGTACCGGAGCAATCGACGGCAAGCACATCACCGTC
>CABUUE010000175.1 GCA_902494685.1 uncultured Collinsella sp. | reverse complement strand
TTGAGACCGGTAATTTTGCATCGATGCCTCCGCGCGGCTATGCGCAGGGCATGATTTCGAGCTACGCTCGCTTTTTAGGGCTTAACCCGCGCGAGGTCGTCAACGCTTATTTTGATGACCTCATGGCATATGAACGCGAGACCTCGCAGCAGGGCGGTCGTTTTCAGGATGCTGCCGGCTACGTTAACTCGCGTTCGTCGGTCGATAACGGACGCTTTCTGATGGTTCAGGGTGGTCGCTCGACGCGGTACGGCCAGCGCCCTCCGCAGGCGGGCTATATCACCGAGACGGGCTCAAGCGAGGAGATTCGTTCTCAGCGAGATCGCTTTCGCAGTACGCCTATGCCGGATGACCGCGCGCTTCCCGCCGCTCGCGGGTTGAGTCGTGATCCCCGCGCCGGTTACGGCGACGGTGGCTACTCCGGTCGTGGTTATCGCGGAGTTTCTGCCGGGCGTTCCCACGGTGGATATGCCGACGCCGATACCACACAGGTGACGCCGCGCCTCCGTTCGCAATCGCAGCCTTACGGGCAGCGCTCTTCGGCGCCTCGCTCTGGTCAGCGTGGCTATCAGAACCGTGGCGATCTTGCGCCGCGTTCGGGCCAGCGCGGCTCGCAGAGCCAAGGCGGCTATCGTGGTCGTCCCGATAGCGGTCGCGGCCGTATGCCGCAGGTAAACGGTCGCGGTGGTTCTAATCGCGGACGCGGCGGTGGACGTGCCCCCCAGAACAATGGTCTCGATCCGCGCATCATCTACGCCGGCATCGGTGCCGTGGCGCTTTTGTTGATTCTGCTCATCGTGGTTCTCCTGCGTGGCTGCGGCTCTTCTGCACCCGAGTCGACGCCCGAGACGCCCGCGGCCACCAAGACGACGACCAAGAAGTCTTCCAAGAAGACCGAATCTGTTGACGAGGATGAAGGCACCGACGAGGCGACGGATTCTGCCGATTCCGATGCCGCCAAGGCGAACGCGAAAAAGAAAGAGGACGAGGTCATCAAGGTCAAGGTCTCCGTTGCCAAGGGCAAGACCGCCTGGATCGAGGTCAAGGTCGACGGTAAATCGGTCTTTGGCGCCCAGGCAACCGGTCCCTTTGAGCAGGAGTACACGCCCGAGTCCTCGATCGAGATCACCACGTCCAAGCCCTCCGATGTTACGGTTACCAAGAACGGTGAAAAGGTTCGCTACGACACCAAGACATCGGGCGTGGCGCGCGTGACCATTACCGTTCCCAAGAAGGAGACCACTGACTCCGAAGACGGCGAGAGTGCCGACGGCACCGATACTGCCGACGGCACCGACCCCCAGTCTACCGACGGCACCGACGCCCAATCTACCGACGGTACCGACACGGCATCCGACGGCCAGACTGCAAACGATTCAGATGACTATTCGTACGACAGCTACTAAGGCTCCCCGTACCGAAAGGAAGAACCATGGCTAAAGATTCCAGCTTCGACGTTGTGTCCGAGGTCAATATGCAGGAGGTTGATAACGCCTTCCAGCAGACCACCCGAGAGATCTCTCAGCGCTATGACCTCAAGGACTCCGGCGCCACCATCGAGCTTTCGAAGGGCGACAAGCTCTTTACGATCAATGCCCCGGCCGATTTTGTCTCCAAGCAGATCATTGACGTGCTGAGCTCCAAGCTCATCAAGCGCGGCATCGACCTCAAGGCTGTCTCTTGGGACGCGCCGCAGGCGGCTTCGGGCGGTACCGTGCGCGTGCTCGGCCATATCGTCGAGGGCATTGACCAGGCGACCGCCAAGAAGATCAATAAGGACATCAAGGACCAAAAGCTCAAGGTCAAGGTGACCATCGAGGCCGATAAACTGCGCGTTACCTCGGCCTCTAAGGATGCGCTTCAGACGGTGATTCAGTTCCTGCGCGACCAGGACTACGGCCAGCCGCTGCAGTTTACCAACTACCGCTAATTTACTCGAAAGGACCGCTTTCCAACATGGATACTCCGTTGGGTTCCGTACTCTATATCACGCTTGGCTGCGCCAAGAACGAGGTCGATACCGACCGCATGCGTTCGCTGTTGACCGCCGCGGGCTACGAGGAGGCATTCGATCCGCAGGATGCCGATATCGCCATCGTCAACACGTGCTCGTTTCTCGCCTCGGCGACGTCCGAGAGCATCGAGACCACGCTCGAGCTCGCTAACGAGGTGCAGGACGGCGTTCGCGCCTGTCCCATCGTCATGTGCGGCTGCGTGCCGTCCCGTTACGGCGACGACCTGCCCGACGAGCTGCCCGAGGTCGCGGCCTTTGTGAAGGCCGATGAGGAAGACGGTATCGTCTCTGTCATCGATGACGTACTGGGCGTGGAGCGCGAGATCGCAGCCTATATCCCGCAGGTCAAGCGTACCGTCGAGGGCGCCGTTGCCTACGTCAAGATTTCCGATGGCTGCAATCGTTTTTGCAGCTTCTGCATGATCCCCTACATTCGCGGTCGCTATCATTCGCGTAATGCCGAGAGCATTATCTCCGAGGTGCGCGACCTGGTTGCCGGCGGTGTGCGCGAGATCGTGCTGATCGGCCAGGACACGGGCATTTGGGGCACCGACTTTGCCGACGAGGACGTCGCCAAGGGCTCGCCGCGCAATCTGGCGCAGCTGCTGCGTGCCGTCTCTGAGTCTGTGCGCCCGCACAACGTCTGGGTCCGCGTGCTCTATCTGCAGCCCGAGGGCATGACCGACGAGCTTATCGAGACGATTCGCGATACGCCCGAGGTGCTTCCCTATATCGATATCCCCGTGCAGCACTGCGACGCGCGCATCCTCAAGGCCATGCGTCGCTCCGGTTCGCGCCAGGAGCTCGAGGATCTGTTCCGCGACCTTCGCGAGCGCATCCCCGGCATCGTGATTCGCTCCACGGCCATGGTCGGCTTCCCGACCGAGTCCGACGAAGAGTTCCGCGACCTTATCGACTTTATGGACACCGTTGGCTTTGACTACACGAGCGTTTTCGCCTACTCGCGTGAGGAGGGCAGCCTGGCCGCCAAGATGGAGGGCCAGGTCGATGAGGAGGTCAAGCTCGAGCGTGCCCAGGAGGCCATGGATCTTGCCGAGTCGCTCGGTTTTGCCGCCACTGCCGCCCATGTGGGCGAGCGCGCACAGGTGATTGTCGATGGCATCGAGGAGACCGAGGATGGCGCCGAGCTGATCGGTCATGCCTGGTTCCAGGCGCCCGATTCCGATGGCGCGGTGCATCTGGACGCCAGCGAGGCGTCCGTGGGCGATATTCTGACTGTCGAGTTTACCGATAGCTTCTGCTATGAGCTTATCGGTCATGTTGTGGAGTAGGAGAGCGTCGTGGCAAACGAGAGTAATAAGGAACTGACGAGTGTTTGGACGCCCGCCAACATCGTGACGTGCGTTCGCATCGTCTTTATCCCGGTGTTCATGATCGTCTCGGCCCTGTCTCAAGCGAGCGTTGCCGGTACGGACTGGAGCACCTTCGACGGCCCGCTCGCCGCCGCTGCCTTCATTCTGTATGTGATCCTGTCGTGCACCGATAAGGTCGACGGCTATCTGGCGCGCTCGCGCAACGAGATCACTGATTTCGGCAAGTTCTTGGACCCCATCGCCGACAAGCTGCTCGTGTTCTCGGCCCTGCTGCTGTTCTTGGATTTTGGCGCGGTGACCGTGTGGTCCGTTTTCATTATCCTGTTCCGTGAGCTGCTGGTGAGCGCCCTTCGCATGGTCGCCAGCGCTG
>CABUUE010000174.1 GCA_902494685.1 uncultured Collinsella sp. | reverse complement strand
GGCGCCGGGCAGCGCAAGCTCGCGGTCGTCGGCATAGGCGAGCGCCAAGCGCAGGTCCTTAATGAAGTGCTCGACCATAAAACCGGGTTTGTAGTCGCCGTCGAGCGCCTTGGGAGCCAGGCTCTCCATGGCGCCGGACTTGCCGGTACCGCCCAGGATCATCTGGCGGGTCTTCTCCAGGTCAAGACCGCTCAGCTCGGCAAATGCCATGGCGTCTGCCATGCCGACCATGCAGGCGCCCAGCGACACCTGGTTGGCGAGTTTGGCAGCCTGGCCCTTGCCGGCGCCATCGAAGCAGCAGATGTTGGCCGCAAAGGTGGCAAGGATGTCGCGGACCGGCGCGATGTCGTTCTCGGTAGCACCCACGATAGCCGTGAGCGTACCGGCGATAGCGCCCGACTCGCCGCCGGTGACGGGGCAGTCAAACGCCATGTGACCAGAAACCTGGGCGGCCTCGGCAATGTCACGGGCGAGCTCGGGCGAGCTCGTGGTGAGGTCGATCAGGACCGCGCCGGGCTTAGTGCACGCGAGCAGACCGTCGCCCGCCAGGTAGAGCTCCTCGACCTCGGAGGGATAACCCACCATGGTAAAGACGACGTCGGCGTTCGCCGCGGCATCTGCCGGCGTATCGGCCCAGACGGCACCGCGCTCAACGAGCGCTGCAGCCTTGGACTTGGTGCGGTTGTTGACCGTGACGGGATAGCCGGCGTCCAGAATGTGGCCGGCGATGGGGGCACCCATGATTCCGGTGCCGATAAATGCGACGGAGAGCTTGTTTGCCATGAAACCTTTCCTTTTGGGTTGGGTGTTGTTACCAGGTTGAATACTCGGTGCCAGCGTTTCGGCCGTGACTTGAGGGCGCTTGCAGCCGCAGCACCTGTCTACTCGCCACGCACGCGGCGCGCGATGCGGTCGGAAAGCGAGGCTTTCTCGGCACGGTTCTTGCCCCAAAACGCGCAAGCCACCATGCCGGGGCCCACGTGCGAGCCGATGGTAGGACCGACGGAACTACGGATGATGGTGACGTCGGCGCAGCCCTCCTCCTTGCGGATGGCGGCCTCGAGCCAGTCGCCGTCCTTCTCGGCATCGGCCGTCATGATGGCGATGGGCATAGTGCGATCGGGCACATAGTTCTCGCGGAACGACTTGAGGATGGACTTGAGCGCCTTCTTGCGGCCGCGGTTGACGCCGATCAGCGACAGCGAGCCGGCCAGGTCGTAGGAGAGCTCGGGCTTGACATCGAGCTTTGCCGTGAGTTGCGCCGCCGCGGGCGGAATGCGGCCGCCGGCAGCCAGCGCGTCGAAGCTCTCGAGCGTAAAGTAGCCGTGGACGTAGGTCTTTGCCTCGTTTGCCCAGTCGACCAGCTGCTTGGCGGTCAGCCCCGCCGACCGCTGGCGCACAGCCTCGAGCGCCAAGAGCGCGCCGGTCGCGCAAGGCAGAGCGTTGTCGACCACGTACAGCTCAAAATCGGGATACTCGGCACGCACGGCATCTGCCGCCTGGCACGCGGAGTTGTAGCTCGACGACAGCGCCGAGGTAAAGCACAGATAGACCGTGGGCGTGCCTTCTTTGGCGCACTCGGTAAAGAACTCGATATAGCGACCGAGCGACACAGCCGAGGTGGACACGCGGGCACCGGCGCGCATACGGTCGTAGAACTCCTTAGGGCTCATGCTCGACCAGATATCGTCCGTGCGCTCCTCGCCATCGATAATGAAGGGGAAGCCCAAGATATCGACATCGAGGTTCGCGGCGACCTCGGGGCTAAAGTCGCAGCAGGTATCGACGACGATGCGGCAGCGGTCAGAATGGCCGGTAGATGCAGCCTTGTCCATCAAAGCGACTCCTTACGTAAAAAAGGCGGCCATCCGCATGGGATGGCCGCCAGCCGTTAACTCATGCAAGTTAACGTATTTTACTCGTCAAGTGTTTCGATACGGGGCTTGATGATGCCATATCCACCATTCTTACGGTGATACACCACATTGATGAGGCCAGTCGTCGCGTTCTCGAACACGTAGAAGTCGTGGCCGAGCAGATCGGTCTGCACCAGCGCCTGCTCCTCAGTCATCGGGGTGACATCGATGACCTTCTCGCGGACGAGCAGGTCATCCTCCTCCTCGGGCAGCAGCAGGTCGGCCAGATCCTCGACGCGCTCGACCGGTGCGACATCCGCTGCGCTGGCACCGCCCTGGCGGTTGTCCACGACCTTGGTCTTGAACTTGCGCAGCTGGCGGGTGACCTTATCGGCGGAGAGGTCGATGGCGGCGTACATATCTGCACCGTGCTCGGCAACGCGAATCACCGAACCGCGGGCACGAACCGTAACCTCGACGATCGCAGGGTTGGGGTTCGAGGGGTTCTTCTCATAGCGAAGTACAACGTCGACCGTCATGGGCTCGATATCGAAAACCTTGAGCGCCTCGCCGATCTTCTCATCCACATGCGCACGCAGAGCATCGGTTACCGTCGTCTTGCGTCCAGAAACCTTGATATCCATACGTGGCTCCAATCTGCCTCGGGGACTTACTGTACTGGCTATGTACCCATTGCCGTGCATTTAATCACGCGGATTCCCAAAGACCCGAATAACGATTGCTTGATACCGCATACCGAAGTCTCGCACTTTTCTGTGGCAAAGTGCGCTATAGGAGAGCGACGGTGACTTTGGTTTTGCACCTAAAAAACGTATTTGACCTGCTGGTTTTATGGAAACGAAAAAGCCGGGCTCCCCTGTTGGGAAAGCCCGGCAATGCGTGTTGAAACCGTGAAGAGGCCTCTCTCCTAGCGCATGAGAGACGCCACCCCTAGCAATAACTAGCTATTGAGCTTGTTAATGTCGTCGTCGGTGATAGTGCCCTCCTGGCTGGACGATTTATCCTCGGAGGTTGCGCCCTCGCTGCTCGAATCGGAGGATGCGGACTCGCTGGATCCGGTGTCGGCCGACTGTACGTCGGCGCCCGAGACCGTCTTGGTGGTGAGGTCATAGGGCATCGTGCCGTACCAGACGGAGTGGACCGCCTCGAGCGTGCCATCGACCGTGATACCGTCGAGGGCATCGCTCACGGCGCGGCACAGCTCGTCGTTGGCCGCGAGGCCCGCGACGCCGAGCGTCGAGGGCGTCTCGAGCGCGCCGACGTAAGAGATCTGGCTCATCAGGCGCGCAAGGTAGCCACCGGCCGTGGAGTCGCAAATCACGTAGTCGATCTCGCCGGACTCGAGCGCCTCAAAGCACTCGTTGATATTGGAGAAGGTCTTTTGGTTGGCCGTGATGCTCTGCTTGGCGAGCGTTTCCTGCGAGGCCGAGGAGGTCTGAACGCCCAGGGTAGCGGTGTTAAGCGTTTCGGTGGAAACGCTTAACGACTCGCCGTCGCTCGTCTTTCCGAACACTGCCGCAGCGTCGTATAGGCAAGTACCAAGCGTGCTGATGTCACCATCCGTGGAATTGATGTCGCCAATGAAGATGTCGGCCTTTTTGTCGCCAAGCACGGAATCGGCAGAAGACGCATCGACGAAGGCAACCTTGAGGCCCATGCGACTTGCAAGGGCGCGGGCAGCGTCGACCGCGTAGCCCGTGAGGTTACCATCGGCGCCCTGCATGGCCTGCGGAGCATCGGAGGTATCGAGGGCAACCGTCAGGGTACCGGGAGTGACCAGGGCATCGTCCGACACCGTCGGCGTGACGGTCTCGCGCTCGATCTGGTCAATCGTGGGTGTCGTGAACG
>CABUUE010000173.1 GCA_902494685.1 uncultured Collinsella sp. | reverse complement strand
GCGTCGCCCTGCTCGTAGGCCTCGCCCGCTGCCGTGGCCTCGGCCAAGCGCTCGGCCTCCTGGTCCTTAAGCGCGGCCATGAGCGAGCGGATGCGGATGCGCGCGGCACCCAGGTTGGACACCTCGTCGATCTTGAGCACGGTGTAGATCTTGCCGCTGGCTTCCAGAATCTCCTGCACCTGGTCGGTAGTCAGGGCATCGAGACCGCAGCCGAAAGAGTTGAGCTGGATCAGGTCCAGGTCGTTGCGCATCGTCACAAAACGGGCGACGGCGTACAGGCGGCTGTGGTACATCCACTGGTCGACGACGCGAATCGGACGCTCGGGCTTCACCAGATGCGCGAGCGAATCCTCGGTAAAGACCGCAAAGCCAAAGCTCGAGATAAGCTCGGGCAGGGCATGGTTGATCTCGGGGTCGTTATGGTAGGGACGGCCGGCGAGTACGATGCCGTGGCCGCCGTGGTCCTCGACCCACTTAAGAGCCTCCTCGCCCATAGTCTGGATGTCCTCGTGGAAACGCGCATCGGCCTCAAAGGCAGCGTTGACGGCGGCATCGACCTCGGAGCGCGTGATCTTGGGTCCGCGCACGCGACCGCGACCGGCTTCAGCATCGGCCACGCGGTCGACGGCGAGCACCTGGTACAGACGGCGCTTGAGCTCGGTCTTGTCGTGATACGGCACAAACGGATACAGGAACTCGATGTTCTGCTCGCGGATCTCGTCGATGTTGAGCGCCAACGCCGTGGGGTAGCTCATGACGATGGGGCAGTTATAGCAGTTGCCAGCGGTCGGATCCTCCTTGCGCTCCCAGCGCACGCACGGCATCCAGATAAAGTCGACGTCACGGTCGATAAGGTTCATCACGTGGCCGTGGCTCATCTTGGCCGGATAACACACGCTCTCGGACGGCATGGACTCGATGCCCGCCTGGTAGGTCTTCTTGCTCGACTGGTCGGACAGCTGCACGCTAAAGCCCAAGCGCGTAAAGAACGCGTGCCAGAAGGGGTAGTTCTCGTACATGTTGAGCGCGCGCGGGATGCCAACGGTACCACGCGGGGCCTCATCGGGGCTCAGCACCTCGCGGTTAAAGAGCAGCTCATTTTTCTTTTTGAAGAGGTTGGGGGCCTCGGTCTTCTGCTTTTTGTGGCCGGCGCCCTTCTCGCAGCGGTTGCCGGTAATGAAGCGCCTACCGCCGCCAAAATCGTTGACGGTAAGCTGGCAGTTGTTGGAGCAGCGGCCGCAGCGGACATGCTTTTGCGTCACGGTGAGGTGCGCGATGTCCTCGGCCGAGAGGATGGTCGAGGTGCCGTCGGCGCCGGCGCGATCGCGGGCGAGCAGGGCCGCACCGTAGGCGCCCATGCAGCCGGCGATATCAGGACGCACGGCATGAACGCCGGTGAGCTGCTCAAACGCACGCAGCGTGGCGTCGGACATAAAAGTGCCGCCCTGGACGATCACCTGGCTGCCGATCTCCTTGGGATCGCGCAGCTTAATGACCTTGAACAGGGCGTTCTTAATGACGGAATAGGACAGGCCGGCCGCGATGTCGCCCACCGTGGCGCCTTCCTTTTGTGCCTGCTTAACGCGCGAGTTCATAAAGACCGTGCAGCGGCTGCCCAGGTCGACCGGGGCCTTGGCATGGATGGCGGCGTTGGCGAACGCGCGCACGTCCATGTTCATAGAGACGGCGAAGCTCTCGATAAAGCTACCGCAACCCGACGAACAGGCCTCGTTGAGCATGATGTGCTCGATCACGCCGTCCTTGACGCGCAGGCACTTCATGTCCTGGCCGCCGATGTCCAGGATAAACTCGACGCCGGGCAGGAATGCCTTGGCGCCGCGCAGGTGCGCAACGGTCTCGATCTCGCCGGAGTCGGCCTTGAGAGCCTCGATGAGCAGCGCCTCGCCGTAGCCCGTGGTGGTCACGTGGCCGATGGTGCAGCCCGCGGGGATGTGATTGTAGAAATCGGCCATGATGACCTTGGCCGTGCCTAGGATGTCGCCGTTGTTGTTGCCGTACCAGGTGTGCAGCAGCTGACCGTCCTCGCCCACGAGCGCGGCTTTCATGGTGGTGGAGCCGGCGTCGATACCGATGAACACGCGGCCGGTGTAGCCGTCGAGCTTGCCCTTGGGGACAACCTCGGTGTCGTGGCGGTTCTTGAACTCAGCAAAGTCCTCATCGGTGGCAAAGAGCGGATCCAGGCGCTCGACCTCGGCACCCTGCGTGTCGCCCAGGCTGTCGATGGCCTCGATGAGCTGCGGGAACGTGCTGAGCTTGTTGGACTCATGCGCCATGGCGGCGCCGCTCGCCACAAACAGGTGGGCATTTTGGGGCACGATGCGGTGCTCCTCGTCCAGGTTGAGCGTGAGGTAGAAGCGATGGCGCAGCTCGGAGAGATACTGCAGCGGGCCGCCCAGGAAGGCGACGTTGCCGCGGATGGGACGGCCGCACGCCAGACCCGAGATGGTCTGGGTCACGACGGCTTGGAAGATGGAAGCGGCGACGTCCTCGGGACGGGCGCCTTCGTTGAGCAGCGGCTGCACGTCGGTCTTGGCAAAAACGCCGCAGCGGCTGGCGATGGGATAGATGGTGGTGGCGTTGGCTGCGAGTTCGTTAAGGCCGCTGGCGTCGGTGTGCAGCAGAGTGGCCATCTGGTCGATGAAGGCGCCCGTGCCGCCGGCGCAGGTGCCGTTCATGCGCTGCTCGATGCCGTTGTCGAAGTAGATGATCTTGGCGTCCTCGCCGCCCAGCTCGATGGCGACATCGGTGGCCGGGATGAGGGTCTCGACGGCACGCTTGCTGGCGATGACCTCCTGAACAAACTCCAGGTCGAGCCATTGGGACAGCAGCAGGCCGCCTGAGCCGGTAATGGCGCAGGTCATCTGGGCCGTCGGCAGCACGGTCGCAGCACCCTCGAACAGGTCGCGAGCGCAGGCACGGACGTCGGTGTGATGGCGCTGGTACTTGGCGTAGACGATCTGGTTGTCGTCGTTGAGCACAGCGAGCTTAACGGTGGTGGAACCCACGTCGATGCCCAGGTGCAGGTTGCCGCGGGCGGCCTCGGGGTTGAAGATTGCGCCTTCGGGGGCCTGGGCGGCGGCTACGGGCGCAGCGGCGGTGGCGGGCTCGCTGACGACGGACGTCTCCCCTGCCGCGTTCTTGGCATCGGCAACTGCCTCAGCAACTTTCTCGGCAGCCGCGGTCGCGGCCTTCTGCGCGGCGTCCACCACGGTGGGCGCGGCCTCGCGTGCGGCGGCGATCATGCGGTCCTTGATGCCCTCGACGAGTTTGCTCATCTGTCTCTCCTCTTAGTTGTTGGACTCGACGGTTGCGGTGGTGTCGACCGCGTCCTCGAGCTGCAGATTCAATAGCTTCATGCCGTATTCCGGCACGTTGATATCGATGGGTTGGCCATACAGGTCGCCGGGGCGCACAAAGGCGATAACCGTCATGATGCGCGCCATGGTCTCAGGCGATTCGGAAAGGTCACGCTCAAACCAACGTTGGATCATGCCGACCTCGGCACTTACGACATAGGTGACGTAGTAGTCAAAGAAGGTGCCCAGCGCCAAGCCCAAAATGCCCGTCTGTGCACGCGGCACCACGGCCTCGCGTGCGGTATCGATGATCTTTTTAATAAAGGCGGGGTCGCCGCCCGGGCCCAGCAGGGCCCCGATAAGGTCGCGATTAGCCGCAAGATAGCGAAGCAGCTCAACCGAACCGGG
>CABUUE010000172.1 GCA_902494685.1 uncultured Collinsella sp. | reverse complement strand
CGCCACGGGCGAGACCGGTCTTGCCTGCGCGCGCGAGACCTGCAACATCGCCTCGCAGGTCATCGGCTGCGAGCCCCAGCAGATTCTGGTCGCCTCCACGGGCGTAATTGGTCAGATTCTGCCGATTGACACGTTTGAGACTGCCGTTCCTGCCGCCTACGAGGCACTCTCCGCCCATGGTGGCGCTGATGCCGCCCGCGCTATCATGACGACCGACACGCACTCCAAGGAGTATGCCGTGTGTTACCGCAGCGAGGCCGCGGGGCACGCAGACAACGCCTATACGGTGGGCGGTATGTGCAAGGGCTCGGGCATGATCATGCCCAACATGGCAACCATGATCGCGGTCATCACTACCGATGCCCCCGTCGAGCCGGAGGCGCTCCACTCCCTGCTACTCTCGACCGTCAAACAGACCTTCAACAAGGTAACGGTCGATTCCGACACCTCGACCAACGACACCTGCATCATGCTCGCTTCCGGCGCTGCCACAAATGCCGAGCCTATTGTCGAGGGCTCTGATGCCTTTGACGAGTTGGCCTTTGCCGTGCATGAGGTGTGCGAGAGCCTGGCGCGCAACATCGCCGCAGATGGCGAGGGCGCATCCAAGCTCGTGACGGTTAATGTCACCGGCGCCGCGAACGACGAGGAGGCTGATATCGCCGCCCGTGCCGTCGCCAACTCGCCGCTCGTCAAGACCTGCATCGCCGGCCACGACTGCAACTGGGGCCGCGTTGCCATGGCGCTCGGTAAGTGCGGCGTGCAGTTTAAGCAAGAAGATGTGTCCATCGACATGATGGGTATGCCCGTCTGCCGTGATGGCCTGACCGTTCCCTTTGACGAGGACGAGGCGCTGCGTCGCTTTGAGGCGCCCGAGATTGTGATCTCGGCAGACCTGGGCGCAGGGGACGCGGCGACCACCGTGTGGACTTGCGACCTCACGCACGAGTACATCTCCATTAACGGTGACTACCGTTCCTAGACTCCCGATGTGCCGCGCGTCCCGCTGCAATCGCGGGCAACGAGGTGCGGCGCGATAGCTACACGAAAGACGAGGCAGACTATGAAGTTCGCACGCGATTGTCGCTCGAACGAATCCAACGAAGTTACCGCGCAGCTGCTGTTCGAGGCGCTGCCGTGGATTAAGAACCTGACCGGTAAGACGGTCGTTATCAAGTACGGCGGTGCCGCCATGGTTGATGAGCAGCTGCGCCGCGACGTGATGAGCGACATCGTTTTGCTCAAGATCATCGGTATGCGCCCCGTCATCGTGCATGGCGGCGGCAAGGCTATCAACGAGGCGCTGAGCCATTACGATATTCCCGTCGAGTTTAAGAACGGCCAGCGCGTGACTACGCCTGCCACCATGGATATCGTGCGCGAGGTGCTGGGCGGCAAGGTTAACCAGGAGCTGGTTGCTGCCATCAACCACCACGGCAACCTGGCCGTGGGCGTATCGGGCAGCGATGCCGGCACGCTCATCGCCGAGCCGCTCGACCCCGAGCTCGGACGCGTGGGCAAAGTGACGCACGTCAACACCGACTATATCGAGCGCTTACTCGATAGCGAGTACATCCCCGTCATCGCTACCGTCGCGGCGGGGGAGGACGGCGGTTTCTTCAACATCAACGCCGATACCGCCGCCGGTGCCGTTGCCGCGGCGCTTCACGCGCATAAGGCGATCTTTTTGACCGATGTCGATGGCCTGTACAAGGACTTTAGCGACAAGGACTCGCTTATCTCCAACCTAACGCTCGACGAGGTTAACGAAATGCTCTATGGGGGCGAGGTCGACGAAGGCATGATTCCCAAGCTACGCGCCGCTGTCGATGCGCTTACCGCCGGCGTATTTCGTGCCCACATCATTAACGGTACTACGCCGCACTCGCTGCTGCTGGAGCTGCTGACCGATGCCGGCGTCGGCACCGTGATCCATTCCACCGAGACGGCTTACGAGTTCGATACGCATCCGCATCCGCTTTCGACGTTTGCTGCGCGTCTGACCGAGAACCTTGACGAGGTCGAGAAGCTCCAGACGGTCTAGCTGACCCGCAGCCGCCCCATTCCTGTACCCATAGCCCCGCGCCGTCTGGCGCCCAACGAAAGGCATCCCATGTCACTTGCAGCTCAGCAATCGCTTGAATCCCATTACGTTATGCATACCTTTGGCCGCTCTCCGGTCGAGTTTGTCGAGGGTCACGGCATGAAGCTCACCGGCGACGATGGCCGTGAGTACCTCGACTTTCTTGCCGGCATCGGCGTGTGCAGCCTAGGTCATGGCGACCCGGCTGTGCTCTCGGCGCTCGAGGCGCAGACCAAAAAGCTCATGCATGTCTCCAATTACTTCTACATCGAGCAGCGCGGACAGGTCGCGGCGCTGCTGTCCAAGCTTGCTAACGACGACGTAGATGGTGCGCGCGTGCTTGCCGATGCCATTGTCGCCGGCGATGAGACCACGGCAGCTGCTCTTGGTGCCCCGGCTGCGGATGAGCAGGTTTGGGAGACCTTCTTTGCCAACTCTGGCGCCGAGGCCAACGAGGGCTCGATGAAGCTCGCGCGCCTGTACGCCAAGCGTGCCGGTAATGGCGGCAACACCATCGTGTGCATGCGCGGCGGCTTCCACGGCCGTACGCTCGAGACCATTGCCGCGACCATGCAGGATTGGCTGCAGGACAGTTTCCGCCCGCTGCCGGGTGGCTTTGTGGCCTGCACGCCCAACGATGTGGACGAGCTGCGTGCGATCTTTAAGCAGCTGGGGAGCGAGATTTGTGCCGTGATGCTCGAGCCGATCCAGGGCGAGAGTGGCGTGCACCCCATGACCGAGGAGTTTATGGCGACAGCGCGCGACCTGGCACACGAAGTGGGCGCCGTGCTTATCGCCGACGAGGTCCAGTGCGGCATCTTCCGCTCCGGCAAGCCATTTGCATTCCAAACCTATGGCGTGGAGCCCGACATCATGAGCCTTGCCAAGGGCATTGCCGACGGCGTGCCCATGGGTGCCGTCGTGGCAAAGAAAGAGATTGCCGACGTGTTTAAGCCGGGCGACCACGGCTCGACCTTTGGCGGTAGCTGCTTGGCCATCGCGGCGTGCGCCGCGACGCTCTCCGCGCTCGTGCGCGGCGATTATGCCGAGCATGCTGCCAAGGTGGGTGCTTATATGGAGGCAAAACTCACCAAGCTGCCGCATGTGGTCGAGGTACGCGGTCGCGGCTTAATGCTCGGCTGCGATCTGGATGACGCTGCGGGCGATGCGCATGATATTGTTGCCCGCGCGCTTGCCGCTGGCGCCGTGATTAACGCGACCGGAGCTCATACGCTGCGTTTCCTGCCGCCGCTTATCTGCGAGGAAGCCGACGTGGACAGCCTGATCGAGATTTTGTCGGACGTTTTGGCCTAACACAGCGCAATAACTCAATTTGGACCGGGTCCCGGACTGCGGACGTGCAATATACGGCACGATTCAGCGGTCTGGAGCCCGTTTTGCTATCGATTTACCATGGCTGGGATAGGCCGTGTGCAAAAAGTGGCAAATATGAGTACGGGCACTAACTTCGTAACATATAAATTGGGCGTTTTTAGATGAGTTGGGCCACATATGTCCAGTTTTGCAGTAACTAAATTGGCTTAACTGGACTATCAGTCGTCGTTCTAATGTCGGATTTGCCTTTTATGACTTCGAAAACGCTGCTACCAAAAAGGTAGCAGTACTCATATTTGGCATTTTTTGCACACGGGTATTCG
>CABUUE010000171.1 GCA_902494685.1 uncultured Collinsella sp. | reverse complement strand
GACCCCGCGCTGGAGGCGGCGCTCACCGATGCCGGGCTATCCGAGAAGTTTTGCTTTGCGACCATGATGGACCTCGCCTACGAGGTACCCATTTGCATGGAAGAGGTCATGGACGAATACGCCGACCTGCCCGGCATGGCGGACCTGCGCGAGCATATGCTCGGCCCCGTCTGCGAAAACTGCCAGCGCACCCTCGACCTCATCAAGGCGGATATGGGCTAGGTGTCCGTAATCTCCCATTTCCCAAAAGAAGAGAGGAGGCACCCGTCGCAAAAGCTCGGGTGCCCCCTCTCATAATGTCATTTGCAATCCACCAGCACGTGGCTCGGACTGCTGCTAGCGCAACCTTTACGCAGCGAGGCGCTTGAGGACGTCGATGAGCAGCTCGTAGAAGCGCTCGGCAGAAGCGAGCTCCATGCTCTCGTCCGGGGTGTGGACATCGGAGAGCGTCGGGCCCACGGCGATGGCGTCCAGGCCGTGCAGGGCCTCGGCAAACAGGCCGCACTCAAGGCCGGCGTGAATGGACTCGATTCGTAGCTCGGAGCCAAAGAGCTCGCGATAGCTCTCGACAAAGATGTCGCGGACCGGCGAATGCTCGGCATAGCTCCAGCCGGGATACTCGAACTCAAACTTGGCGTCGAATCCCAGGACATCGGCCAGCATCTGCAGGCGGTCCTTGAACTCGTTCTGCAGCGAGGTGATCGAGGAGCGCGGGGACAGCATGATCTTGACTTGGTCGTCAGAGGTGGCAACCACGCCGATGTTGGAGGAAACCTCGACGGAGCCGTCGGTGGCGACATTGCGGCGGATCACACCGTTGGGGGCAAGACGCAGAGCGCGAATAAGGGCAAGTGCGGACTTTTCGTCCATGGCCTCGACCTCAGTGTTGTCGGCAATCTCAACCGTGCAGGTAAAGCCGGGGTCGAAGACCTCGAGCTCGGCAGTAACGTCGGCGATGATGCCCTTTGCGATCTGGGCCGCGGCCTCGGCTGCAGCGTGGTCGGCGTAGACCAGCTCGGCCTTGCACTCACGGTTGATGGCGTTGTCCTTGGTGCCGCCGTTAAAGCTAACGATGGCGGGCTCGCCGGCAACCATCAGGCGGTCGATGATGCGGGCCATGATGAGGTTGCCGTTGCCGCGCTCCAGGTTAATATCGCTGCCGGAGTGGCCGCCCAGCAGGCCGGAGATGTCGAGCGTGAGGGCGCTACCGGTCTTGTGCTCGCGCGCGATCGGGCAGGTGTAGGTAACGACGACACCGCCGGCGCAGCTGACGGTAGCAACGCCCTCTTCCTCGGAGTCAAGGTTAATCATGGTGCGGGCGCTAATCTGGGACTTGTCGAGCGTCTCGGCGCCGACCAGGCCGGTCTCCTCGTCGGTGGTGAATACGCACTCGAGGGCGGGGTGAACGATCGAATCGTCATCGAGAACAGTGAGCATCAGAGCGACGGCAATACCGTTGTCGGCGCCCAGAGTGGTGCCGTTAGCGGTGAGGACGCCGTCCTTGACGACCAGGTCGATACCATCAGTCGTAAAGTCGTGCTCGACGGAGCCCAGCTTGTCGCACACCATGTCGATGTGGCCCTGCAGCATCACGGTCGGGGCATTCTCGGCGCCGGCAGATGCGGGCTTGCGAATGATGACGTTGTAGACCTCGTCCTGGTACACATCGAGACCGCGCTCCTTGGCAAACGCGACCAGGAAATCGCTGATGCCCTTCTCGTTGCCAGACCCACGGGGGATCGCGCTGACCTCCTCAAAGAAATGGAACAGCTGGGCGGGCTCGTAACCGGTAATCTTGTAGTCCATGGTGCCTCCTTGGCGCAACTGGTTAGACAGTAAGACATGCGACTTGTATATTCCCAGACTTTGCGTGCATAAACCAGTCGAAAACGCCGAGCGCCCTCGCATCATCGGCTAACGGCGAGGAAACGCCACTTTATCAAGATAAAGCAGGTTAGACGGGCCGTGCCGAAGGGACGTTGGACCCTTCAACCAACTTCAACGCCTGTTGAACATTAATGCATACACCATTGGTATGTTTGATGAGATTTTTGTCCTCTGTCACGACGTAATCGGCATCAATGCGATTGGCGACGCCCAGCATCAGGTCGTCCTCAAAGTCGTTGTGATGATACTTGAACACAAAGGAGTCGAAGACCTCGTCTGCACCGACCGAGGCAATAATCGACTTTTGCCGAATCAGGCGAACGCACGCCCACGCTGTCTCGTCGGCACCGGCGATGGCTTCGGGAGTGAGAGCCCCCTCACGGCGGGCGTCGGCCTTCATCGTCCTTCCCAGAATGTAATAGACGTCTTTGACAGACAGGGAGGACGAGAAGAGGACGATATCCTCCGCTTCCGCCGCGCGAGAAAGGAGCTCGACTATCGGCCTGGTCGCATTCGTGCGAGCGAGAAAGTAATCTAGCCAGACGTTCGTGTCGATCAACAGCTTGAGCACACGTTTCGTTCCGACGCCGCTCATAATTCGATCCAATCGCTGAATCTCTCGCTCATCATTTGATCGTATAACTCGTCGTAATCAAAGGCTTCATCGGGGCTCGGCCTCTGAATCGAGAACCGCTCATAAAAATTCGAAATTAACGCAGCCCCTTCCGAGACGCGGGACGAACTCGCCTTCGATCGTATGTCGTCAGGCAGGACTTCGTCATCATTCTTTTTTGCGACGGGCATATGACCGTTCTCGGTCAAGTACTGCCACAGCTCCCTCACAGCTTGTGACGGCGTCATGCCGATATGCGCCAGCACGGCGTCCCCAGCCTCTTTGAGTTGGCGATCCATGCGCACATTCATCTGGACCGGCCGTGAGTCGAGTACCGATATTGGCATGCTAGCTCCTTCTGCTATACATATTTATATTTCGAGTATAGCACCATTTACTCATAAAAAAGGGGCGCCCCGACAGGAGTGCCCCTTCGCAAAGCTATGTTACGCCCTACAGCGCGCCGGAACCGGCTTGCATCATGCCGCCGGGGCCCGAGGTCACGCCGCCGCTCACGGGCGCGGCGTTGCCGGTGTGCGGTGCCGCCGGGGCGGTATCGCCACCGAGCGTGCCCGCCTGACGCGGTGCCGGGATCTCGCCCGTGCCGTGGCTAAAGACAAACTTGCCATCGGCCACGTCGCACAGGACGGTATCGCCCTCGCCCCACTCGCCGGCCAGGAGCTCCTCGGACAGCGGGTCCTCGATGAGCTTTTGAATGGCGCGGCGCAGCGGACGCGCACCGTTGGTGAGGTCGGTGCCCTCGGCCACGATCTTGTCATAGGCCGCATCGGTGAGCTTGATGTTCATGCCGTTGGCAATCAAACGCTGACGCAGATCGTCCACCAGCAGGTGCGCAATCTTGGTGAGATTCTCGCCCGAGAGCTTCTGGAACACCACAATATCGTCGATACGATTGAGCAGCTCGGGGCGGAACAGGCGCTTGAGCTCGCCCATCGCACGGCCGCGGATCTCGCTCGACGTGAGACCCTGCTCACCGGTGGTGCCAAAACCGACGCTCGCATCCTGCGCGATCTCGCGGGCGCCCACGTTGGACGTCATGATGATCACGGTATTGCGGAAGTCGACCGTCTTGCCCTGGCTATCGGTCAGGCGGCCCTCCTCCAGCACCTGCAGCAGAATGTTGAAGATATCGGGGTGCGCCTTCTCGATCTCGTCGAACAGCACAACCGAGTACGGGTGACGACGAACGGCCTTGGTGAGCTGACCGCCCTCGTCATGGCCAACGTAGCCCGGGG